>JALSIO010000642.1 GCA_026989995.1 Myxococcales bacterium | reverse complement strand
CTGCCGCCCCCGTGGACCAGGGCCGCGCCCCCGGGAGCGAGCCCTCCGAGCTCGAAGAGGTTCAGGTGGGCGGTGAGGAAGGTCTCGGGGAGTGCCGCCGCCTCCTCGAGGCCGAGGCATTCCGGGACGCGCATGGTGCAGGCGGCGGGCGCCACGACCTCCTCGGCGTAGCCGCCTCCCGCGAGCAGCGCCATCACCCGATCGCCGACCCGAAAATCCATCACCTCGCGGCCGAGCTCGGTCACGGTGCCCGCGCACTCGAGACCGAGGATCTCCGAGGCACCGGGGGGCGGCGGGTAGAGGCCCCGCCGCTGGAGCAGATCGGCGCGGTTGACCGCGGTGGCCGCCACGGCGATGCGAACCCCGTCCGGAGTGAGAGCCGGCGGGGGGACCTCGGAGATCCGGAGCCGCGATTCCGGCCCGGGATTCTCGACGACGATGGCACGCATCGGGGCGGAGATTAGGACAGGCGCCGGCCTCCGCCGACGCCTGCCCCTCCCGGTTCCCGGCTGGAAGCCCTACTTGAGCTGTTCCCGGTTGTAGCCGAGGATCGTCCGGGCGATGATCAGCCGCTGGATCTCTCCGGTGCCCTCGTAGATGTCCGTGATCCGGACGTCCCGGAACCACTTCTCGAGCAGGTGCTCCCGGGAGATCCCCATCGGGCCGAGGAGCTCGATGCAGCCCTGGGTGATGAGCCGCACCGCCTCTCCCGCCTTGGCCTTGCAGATGGAGGCCTCGAGGTTGTTCGGCTGGCCCTCCCCGGAGAGCCAGGCCGCGCGAAGCACCGTCAGCATGGCGGCCTCGTACAGGGCCTCGAGCTGGTGGAGCCTGGCCACCGCGGCGGACTCCCCGTGGATGGAGCTCCCGTAGGAGTCCACCGGCAGGCCCGCGCGCCGCAGCTCATCCCGGGTGAAGTCGAGCGCCGCCTCCGCCATGCCGAGGCCGATGGCCGCGACGCTCGGCCGGGTCATGTTGAAGGTCTTCATGACCCCCTTGAAGCCGCCCGAGCTCTGCTTGGGGATCGACTCGTCGCCGCCGAGGAGGTTCCCGCGCGGGATCCGGCAGTCCCTGAAGACGTAGGCGGCGGTGTCGTCGGCCCGGATCCCGAGCTTCTTCTCCTTGTGGGCCACGACGAAGCCCGGGGTGCCCTTCTCCACCAGGAAGGACTTGATGCCGGCGCGGCCGGCGCTCTTGTCGATGGTGGCCCAGACGACGACGCCATCGGCCCGGCACCCGGTGGTGACGAAGATCTTCTCCCCGTTCAGCACCCACTCGTCGGCCTCGGGGTCGAGCACCGCCGTGGTGGCCACGCGCGAGGGATCGGATCCACAGCCGGGCTCGGTGATCGCCATGGCGAGCGTGAGGTGCCCCCACTTCTCGATCTGCTCGGGGGTGCCGGCGGCGCGCAGGGCGGCGTTTCCGAGGCCGCCCCGGCCACGGCGCATGCGCACCGAGTAGTCGCCCCAGGTCTGCCCGGCGGCCACCAGCATGGTGAGCACGGGCATGGGCGAGTCGGTCTCCGGATTCCACCCCGCAAAGGCCTTCTCGACGCCCGGGAAATCCGGAGCCTCGGGCAGCTCGTCCGGGGGGAACTCGTGCTCGTTCTCGTCGTAGTGGCGGGCGTACTTGCGCGCCACGAGCGCCTCGCTGCGAACGTAGTCGAGAATCTCTCGGTCCCTGGGGGAAAGGGTGAAGTCGATCACGGGATCCTCCTAGACGGCGCAGATGCCTTCGAGCGCACCGAGGGTGCGCGCGTTGCGGTACCAGAGCTCCACCGGGTGCTCCCGGATGAAGCCGTGGCCGCCGAGCA
>JALSIO010000641.1 GCA_026989995.1 Myxococcales bacterium | reverse complement strand
GTGGGACCTCCGGTGCGGGCATCCCGCGCGGGATCCTCGCGGGCGCGGGTGCAGGTCAGAAGGTATCGCGGTGCTGCGCTGCGGCCACGGAGCAGCCAGGGGCCGGCCTCGTGGGTGCCCGGGTACAGTCCCGGGAGGGGCGAAGCGCCGCCGGTCGTCCATCGCGCCGTGAGGCCCCCGCCTTCGCCGTGAGCTTGCGCTCCCACTCCGCCGCGAGGCGGTGGCCCTCGGTGAGGGTGGTGCCGAGTGTGCCGCGCGGGGCGTGATCGAGCCTCCGGCGGATGCAGAGGACCACGTCGCCGTCTCTTGCCCCGAGCCGGTGTTCGAAGGAGTCGTCCGCGTTGGCTTCGAGGAGGAGGCGGTAGGTCGCGGAGGCGCCTTCCTCCGGGATGGGGCCGAGGAAGGCGTCCATCGAGAGCCAGATCTGGCCGTCTGGCAGTCGCGCCAGGATTGTGACCACGCCGATCCGGTTCACATCGTACTCGATAGCGACGATGTGTCTCCGGCGGTGCGTGCAGAGGCGACCGGAGCGGAGGCCCCGGCAGGCGACCTTCAGGTACAGCTCTCGGGCCAGGTCCTCGAAGTCGAGCTGCGTCGGCCGCCCGAGCAGCTGCTGCCAGCGATTTCGAAGGACCGGCCGGGACGCCCTCTGGCGGCAGGGGCCCACGAGAAGACTGATCCGGCCGGAGTGCGCGGGCCGGCCAGGCCTCCCGCGGCCTTCAAAGCGGCCCTGGAAGGCCCGCTCCAGATCCACCCCGCATCCGGTGCAGAAGCCCTCGGGAAGGGGGTAGGACTCGTCACAGAGAGGGCACGGGATGCGGTCGAGCGGGTGGAGGAGCCGCATGGAGCCGCAGCGGGTGCAGGCCGGGCGATCCCCGGGCTCGAACTGTCCGCATGCCAGGCAGTGGCGACAGGATCCGATCCCGTCGAGGTACGGGCCGACCCGGGTGAGGAGCTCGGCCACGTGCTCGACCGATATGGCGGCGTGCACCGTGGGCAGCTTCCCGTGGCGCTCGACGGTCACCCCCACGATGCGGCCGTCTTCGTCCACGACCGGGCCTCCGGATCCGCCGGGCCCTGAGGCGGCGTCGACGACGACGCGGGTCACCCCCTCTGGCGACCGCTCCACCCCGCCGACAGTCCCCCGGCTGATGAACCAGGTGAGATCGAAGGGATGACCCGCGAGGTAGACGCCGAGGCCAGAGCGGACGCGTGCCCGGGATCCGAGCGAGAGGCCGCTACGCGGCCAGGACGCCCCCACGGCGCTTCCCGGTAGGCGCGCAGGGGCTTCCCTTGCAGGCCCGGCATCCGACAGGAGGATCACCGCGAGGTCGACCCGACGACTTGCGATGAGAGGCCGGCCGAAGAGGATCGGTCCGCCCTCGAACCGGATCCGCAGGCGTTCTTCGCCCGCGACCACGTGCCAGGCGGTCACGAGCAGCCCCGGCGGGCCGGCGAGGAATCCGGTGCCACGGCTGTCCGGCGCCTCCACCACGGCGACCGCCCGCAGGATCCGGGCGGCGAGCTCCGTTTCGTCGCGGGCCGATGGGGCGCGGGGTTGCGCGCGGAGCGGTTGCGGGTGCCCGGGCTGGCGCAGGTTGGACACGGTGGAGGAACCTCCCGGTTGGGCGCGGTCTCGGTCGCGAACGGGGCCGGCCGGGTGTCAATCGAAGTTCGAGTGTGAGGACAAGGCGAGAGAACGGGCGGGCCCGTGCCACACAGGCCCGCCCGGATGGGTCGGCCGCTAGGCCCGGCCTCCCGTCCAGAGGGGCCGCAGCGGTGCGAGCCGACGGCGGATCCGCGAGATCCGC
>JALSIO010000640.1 GCA_026989995.1 Myxococcales bacterium | reverse complement strand
GCGCGGGCCCGGCACCAGGAGGCCCTCGATGCGATCGGCGTCCGGATCGCCGGCGCAACCCGCGCGCTGTCCCGGCTCGAGGCCCGGGCCACGGAGCGCCGGGTGGAGCACGCCGGTCGGGTGGAGCGCCGGGACCGGCTGGTGGCGGAGCGGGAGCGCGCCGAGGAGCGGCTCGCCCAGATCGAGGCCTTCATCGGGCGGCGGGAGCGGGAGATCGCCGAGGCGGGAGAGCGGCGCGAGGCCCTGGCCGCCTCGCTCGAGGAGGCGCGCGAAAAGCTCGCGCGGGCCCTGCGGGAGGAGGAGGCGGCCCGCGTGGGCCACGAGGAGCGGCGGGACCTCTTCGAGCGCGAGGCCGGGCTCGTCCGGGAGATCGAGAAGGAGATCTCGGATCTCCGCGCGGACCTCGCACGGCGGAAGGACGAGGTGGCCGCAGAGGAGCTCGAACTGCAGAAGCTCCGCCTCGGCCTCGAACAGCTCGAGGAGCGGATCCGCGACCGGTGGGGCGTGGACCTCGCCGCGTGGACGCCTCCGCCGCCCCCGGGAGGAGGGGAGGCGACCGCCGCGGGCCCGACGCCGTCCCTCGCCCCGGAGGGCAGCTCGGAGGTCGGATCGGAGGAGGAGCCGCCGCCGGTGGATCTCTCCGTCGTGCGACTCCCCCGCGCAGAGCGGGAGGTCCGGCTCGCGGAGGTCCGGCGGAAGCTCGAGGCCCTCGGCGAGGTGAACCTCGCGGCCATCGACGAGCACGAGGAGCTTCGCGAGCGCTATCGGTTCCTCTCCGAGCAGAAGGCCGACCTCGAGGCCACCCTCGCCTCGCTCCGGGACGCGATCCAGCGCATCAACCGAACCAGCCGCAAGCGCTTCCGGGAGACCTTCGAGCAGGTGGACGCGCGCTTCCGCGAGATCTTCCCGCGCCTGTTCCGCGGCGGAAGGGCGAGCCTCGAGCTGACCGAAGCGGAGGACCTGCTCGAAGCGGGGATCGAGATCATGGCCCAGCCACCCGGCAAGCGGCTGCAGACCGTGGCGCTGCTCTCCGGCGGCGAGAAGACCATGACCGCGCTCGCGCTCCTCGTTTCCCTCTTCCAGGTGCACCCCTCCCCCTTCTTCCTGCTCGACGAGGTGGATGCGGCGCTCGACGACGCCAACGTGGGTCGCTTCAACGAGATCGTGAAGGAGATGGCGGACCGCTCCCAATTCCTGGTCATCACCCACAACAAACGGACCATCGAGGTGGCCGACGTCCTCTACGGGCTCACCATGGAGAGCAAGGGCGTGAGCAAGGTGGTCTCGGTGGAGCTCACCTAGCCCCGGGCGGACGCCGCTCCGTTCGGCGTGGAGGGGCGGGCCGCCCCGGGGCGCGGCCGCGGAGGCGACCACGGGAGGAGCCGGCGGCTCCCGCGCGGCCGGCGGCGGGTGTGGCGCTCCGAGCCGGCCGGTATCCTCGCCCGCCATGACCGATCTGCTTCTCGGCTTTTCCGATTTCGTCCGCGGGCTCGCCGAAGGTGCGCCCGCCGCCCTGGTCTGGCTCGCGCTCGCCCCGGGGCTCCTGCTGGCCCTCGCGGGCACCCTGCTTCGCCGCCCTGCCACCCCGACCGCGCCGAGCGCCCGCGAGCTCCCGCCGGCCGGGGTTCCGACCTCCTCGGACGGGCGGGCGGTGGCGCAGGCGGGCGCGGCCCCGGCCGCGGGCGAGGCGGCCGTCGCCGGGCCCGCGCCGGTGGAGGCACCGCCGGCGCCGGAGCCGGGTGCGCCGGCGATTCCCGAGCCCGCCCCGCCGCCTCCGAGCGCGCCACCGCGCCCGGAGGCGGCGGGGCGGGC
>JALSIO010000639.1 GCA_026989995.1 Myxococcales bacterium | reverse complement strand
TGGACCTCTGGCGCGAGGTGCACCTGCTGGCGCCGGTGGCCGAGCGCGCCCGGGCGGTGCCCTGGAAGCGCGCCCGCGAGCTTCCGGAGGCGCCGCGGCTCTCGGAAGAGCCGCCGGCCGGCGCCGCCCTGGCCTCCCTCCCCGCAGCCGCGGCCCGCCCCGCCAGCTACCGGACCTGGCGGCGCCAGCTCGCGAGCCACCTCTACCGGGAACGCCCACTGGTGTTGTGGCGCTGCCGGCGCCTCGAACTGATCTCCGAGCCGGACGAGGCGGCGGGTGCCTTCCGCGGCCGCGTGGCCGCGGCGCTCCGGGAGGAACGCGACCGGGCGGTGGCGAAGCTGCGGGAGCGCTACCGGCGCCGGCTCGAGCGGGCGCAGGACCGGATCGCCTCCCTCGAACGCCGGATCGGGCGCGAGCAGGAGCAGGTCGCCCACGCCCGGACGAGCACCGGCATCGCGCTCGGCGCCGCGCTGCTCTCCTTCTTCACCGGGCGGCGGGGAAGCGGTCTCGGCCGCGTCGCGACCGCCGCCCGGGCTGCGAGCCGCTCGGTGCAGCAGCGCGGCGACGTCGCCCGGGCGAGAGAGCAGCTCGAAGAGGCCCGCAAGCGCCTCGAGGCCCTCGTCGCGGAGCTCGAGGAGAAGCTCGACACGCTTCGGCAGCGGCTCCGGCCCGAGGATCTCGCGATCGACGAGATCCGGATCCGGCCCCGGAAGGCCGACCTCGACGTGGAGGGGCCGGTCCTCCTCTGGGCGCCCTTCCGCCTGGATGCCGACGGGCTGGCCGAGCCGGCCTGGCCCGGCGCATCCGGGGATGCCCCGGACTTCGGGGTCGCCTAGGGTCGGGCGGCGGGCGGCGGACCGGGCGCCCGGCCCGGGAGGGCCAGCGCGTGGAGTCCCAGCGTGGATTTCGGGCACCCCTCGACTGCGACGTGGCCATCGCGGGCGCAGGGCTCGGCGGCCTCGTCGCGTCGTTCGCCGAGGCCCTCGAGGCCGCCGTTGGCCGGATTCTCCTCGGCCTCGCCCCGTGGCGGCTCACCTTCGAGGGAGCCCGCTGCACCGGTTTCGTGGCCCGAAGCCCCGGCCAGCTCGCGCTCGCGATCCGGGCCCGACACACCATCGCCGCGGTTCCCGGTTCCCGGTTCCCGTCCGGCAGGTCCTCGAGCTCCTTCCGGGTTCGCTTGGCCCGTTCGAGCTGGTGCGCTGCGCCGCGGCGCTCGAGCCCTTCCTCGCCGATGCGGTCGGCTGGCACGCCGGGCTCCGCCGCCGACCCCGGATCCGCGCGACCGGCGACGAGGAGAACCACCCCGGCTGGAACCGCGTCCTCGAGGGACCGGAGCCGCACCATCCGGGCGGCTTCCACTTCCCGTCCTTCTCCTCCCGCGCCCGTGCACCACCCGGTCGGGAGCTGCTGCACGTCTTCGTCGGGCGCCGGCATTCCCCCCTGCCGCGACGACTGGCCCTCGGTCCGCGCCCGGGCCGAGCGCGTGATCCGGCACCTGCGCACCTTCTACGCCGACCTCGACACGTGTATCGAGTGGTCGGCCTTCCAGGTGGTCTGCGAGCCCGCCTTTCTCTCGTGGTACCGGTTGCCGGTGCCACGTCACCCGGTGGAGGTCCCGGGCCTCGACAACCTCCTCCGCGCCTCGAGCGCGCTCGAGAGCGACGCCGACCCCCTCGACATCGCCGCCCACGCGGGCCGCCTGGCGGCGGCCCGGATCCTCGGCACGGACCCGCGCGAGCTCGCCGCGGAGGAGCCCGCGTGAGGGCACCGCCGGCGTCCCGAGGCGGGGGCGGCGGGGCGGTGGCTGCGGCGGACGACCCCGCG
>JALSIO010000638.1 GCA_026989995.1 Myxococcales bacterium | reverse complement strand
GCTGCGCGACCACGACTCGTCACCACGTGGAGGCCCGGTATGCTTCCGCCGGCATCCGCTGCCGGGTCGGGGCGGCGGGCCCGGCAGCCCCCCGGAGCCGCGCGGACGGCCCCGATGGCCCCGATGGCCCCGATGAGGCGGATGGGGCGGATGAGGCGGATGAGGCGGATGAGACGGATGGGCGGAAGCCCGGCCCGATCGTCCCAACGGAGCCCCGGGGCCCTCCACCGGGGGGGGCGAGGCGGCGCCGCCCCGGCCTGCGGGAGGATGCCCCGGGCGATGGCTCCGTCGATGCGGGGGAAGTCGGGGAAGAAGGCAACGTCGGCGAACTCGGGAAGGTCGGGCAAGGCAGGAGGAGGGAACGGTGCCGCAGTCGGCCGAGGAAACGCTTCGAGGAGCGAGGACCCGGGCCCGGGCCGTCGAGCGGGCCCTCGAGCGCTCGGACCGGGAGCTGCGGGAGCTTCGCGCGGCGCTCCGGAAGGTCGGTGCCGAGCTCGAGGCGACCGAGCAGCAGGTGCTCGACCTCGCGCATCGGATCTCGGAGCTCCGGCGGGAGCAGAACACCCTCCGACAGAAGGTCAAGAAGCACTACAAGCTGCTTCGCGAGACCAGGCCGGGTCTGGCGCCCGCCCGCCGGCGGAGCCTGGCCCGGGATCTCACCCGGCTGCGGGCCCGCCTCGAGAAGGTCGAGGCGGAGATCGAGAAGCTCGAATCCCGCTACGAGGAGCTGGTCGCGGAGGAGGCCGAGCTGATCGGGCGCGAGGTGGCGCTCGAAAAGGAGCTCGACGCGGTTCGGGCGCGACACGAAGCCTGGCTCAAGGAGGCCCTCCGGCTGTCCGAGTCGCTGGCCCGGCGGGTGCGGGACCTCCAGGTGCGGCTTTAGTCCCAGGGAAGCGACGCGCAGGGCGGGGCGCCCTCCCGCCGGCGTCGGTAGGAGGAGACCCTTGCCGGATCACGTCTACAAGTCGATCGAGCTCACCGGTTCGTCGACCCGTTCGGTGGAAGAAGCGGTCCAGAACGCCATCGGCCGGGCGGCGAAGACGGTTCACAACCTCCGATGGTTCGAAGTGACCTCCGTGCGTGGCCACATCGAGGACGGCCGTGTGGCGCACTGGCAGGTGACCCTCAAGGTGGGCTTCACCCTCGACGAGTGATCCGCCGCAGCCCCGTCGGGGCGCGGGCTCCGGCGCGGCACGGGGCCGGGAGCCATGGCCCGCAAGCACGCCCTCGCTCTCGACTCGGACGAGGTCGACCGACGCGTTGCGGAGGGGGCCGCCGAGCGGCTCGAGTTCGAGGGCCTCGACTACGTCCGCTTCCGGGGAGGCGGCGGCATCGAGCCGGGCGTCGTGGCCGTGGGTGGCCGTCTCGTTCCCGCCTATGCGCGCATCGGCCGCATCTTCGCCCTGCGTGCAGGGGTGGAGCGGGCCTTTCGGGGGCCCTTCCTGGCCGAGGAGAAGATCGACGGCTTCAACGTGCGGGTCGTACGCGCGGAGGGGCGGATCCTCGCAATCACCCGCAGCGGGCACGTCTGTCCCTTCGCCACCGACCGGGTTCCCGAGCTCGCACCGGTCGAGGAGTTCTTCGGCGCCCACCCGGAGCTGGTGCTCTGCGGCGAGCTCGCGGGCCCGGAGAACCCCTACCTGCGGAGTCGCGTCCCCGGTGTCGAGGAGGACGTCCGATTCTTCGGCTTCGACCTCATGCGCACGGGGGAGCGCGGATTCGTCCGGCTCGGCGAGCGCGATGCGCTCTTCGGGCGCTTTGGCGTGCCCTCGGTTCCCCGGCTGGGCTTCTTCGAACCCCAGCACCTCGAGCGGCTGCGCGCCGG
>JALSIO010000637.1 GCA_026989995.1 Myxococcales bacterium | reverse complement strand
CCTTCGGCTACGGGCGCGAGCGCTACTTCTGGGCCTTCGTCGTCTCGATCGTCCTCTTTGCGCTCGGCTCGCTGTTCTCCTGCTACGAGGGCCTCGAGAAGCTCCGGCATCCCCACCCGGTGGAGGCCCCGCTCTGGGCGATCGGCGTCCTCCTCGGCGGGATCGCCTTCGAGGGCGCCTCCATGGCGGTGGCCGTCCGTACGGCCAAACCGATGCGACAGGGGCTTGGCTGGATCCCCTTCATCCGGCGCTCGAAGAATCCGGAGATCGCCGTCGTCCTCCTCGAGGACCTCGGCGCCCTCGCGGGGCTCGTGATCGCCCTGGTCGGCGTGGTCCTGGCCGGATGGGTCGCCCCGGTCTTCGACGCCGTCGCGACGCTCGCCATCGGCGCCCTGCTCGGGCTGATCGCGGTGATCCTGATGGTCGAGATGAAGAGCCTGCTGATCGGCGAGGCGGCTGCCCCGCGTGTGCGCCGGGCGATCCGGGAGGTCATCGAGGGGGCACCGGGCATCCGCCGGACCGTCCACATGCGCACCATGCACCTCGGACCGGACGAGGTGCTGGTCGCCGCCCGGGTCGAGGTGCAGCCCGACCTGGCGGCGAGCGACCTCGCGCGGGCCCTCGACGAAGCCGAGGCCCGCCTTCGCGAGGCCGTCCCGATCGCGCGGGTCGTGTACCTCGAGCCGGAGATTCCCGAGCGCAGCGCCCCCGCCGCCGCGCCGGACCCGCCGCCGACCGGCTGAAGCGGCGCGCGCCGGGCGGTCCGAACCCGCGCTCGCGGCCGGGCCGGTGGCCCGGGCCAGGGGATGGCGGGTCAGCCGTCGGCGAGCCGGCGCTCGCCGAGCAGCGCCCGGATCCGCAGGTGGAACTCGTAGGGGTACTCGAGGGGAAGGGGCGACACCCGGTCCAGCCGCTCGAGCCCGGGCCGGAGGACCCGGAGGGTCCCCGAAGCCGCGCAGGGCCGCGACCCCACCGGGTCCGGGCGGGTCGTTCCCGCTTCCCGCCCGGCGCCTCGGCGGCCGGCGGGGGCCGGGGCGGAGCCGCCTCCCCTGCGGAGCCCGCCCCGCACCGCGGGCGCGCGGCCCTTCCGCGGCCCGGCGGCGGCCGCGAGTTTCCCCGCGGCGAGGCAGGGGAAGGCCGCGCCAGCTCCCGGTGGTTCCACGGAGAGCCGGGTCAAGGGGGCGCCCCCACGTGCCGACACGGGGCCTGATCGGCGGGGGAGCGGCGTGAAGCAGGAAGCCACCGGGCCGGCCACGGGCCGGGACTGGGAGATGCACCCGGTCTCCCTGCGCTTTCGCGAGCCGGAGGCGGAGGCGCGCTTTCGGGCCTGGTACCTCGCGCCCCGCGAGGTCGCCTTCCTGCTCGGCGCGGCGATCGGGATCTTCGCTGCCTGGGTGGCGCTCGACCTGACGATCCTCGACGCGCCGACCACCCGCGCCGAGGTGATCCGGATCCGGCTCGCCACCGTGGGGCTCTCGATCGGGGTCCTCGCCGCGATGCTCCTGCCCCGGCGGCGAGGATGGCCGGGGCTCTCGCCGGCGACCGCCTCCGGAGTCGTGCTCCTGCTCTTCGCCGCGTCGCTGGTGCAGATCGTGAACCGGGTGGGGCCGCCGCACGATCAGCTCTACCTCTCGGGCCTCACGATCGTGCTCGCCGCGGCCGGCTTCGCGCGGGTTCCCTTCCCCGTGGTCGCCCTGGTGGGACTCTTCACCGCCAGCTACGCGCGGCTGCTCTCCCCGGAGCCCGAGGCGCTGGCCTCGGCGGCCTTTCTCGCGGCCACCGGGGCCACCGGGGCCGTGATCTGCTTCCTCCAGGAGCGGGCGGCGCGCC
>JALSIO010000636.1 GCA_026989995.1 Myxococcales bacterium | reverse complement strand
AGCGCGCACCGTTGTAGCAGGGGGTGTAGACGGTGACCGGCTCCATCAGCGGGCGCGCTCCGCGATCCCGATCATCCGCCGGAGCTTCTCCTTGCCGTCGGCCAGGGGCTCGTAGTCCTCGGAGAGGCGGGCCCCGTCGTAGCGCGGCAGATGCCCCTCGGCGCGCAGGCGGTGCAGCGGGGTCCCCTCGATCTCCGCGGTGCCCGACTCCTGGTAGCTGTCGAGGGGCAGCGAGGCGATGTAGCGGCGGGTGTCCGCCATCTGCTCCCGGGTCTCGCCCGGAAGGCCGTAGGTGAAGGTCCCGTGGACCGTCATGCCCAGCCGCTTCAGCTCGTGGACGACCTCCCGCGCGCGCTCGAGATCGAGGCGCTTCTGCACGATGTGGTCCACCACCCACTGGTTGCCGCTCTCGAAGCCGAGTTTCACCCCGAAGCAGCCCGCCTCGCGCATCCGCGCCCAGGTGTCGAGGCGGATGGTGTCGGCGCGACACATGGCGGACCACGGCAGGCCGATGCGCTCCATCACCTCGCACATGGCGAGCACGTGACGATCGCCGAGGTTGAAGGTGTCGTCGTCGAAGTAGATGCAGCGGAAGCCGTACCGCTCCACGATCTCCCGCAGAAAGGCCTCCATGTACTCGGCGGAGTAGTGGCGCACCGTCCGGCGCCCGCTTCCGTCCGGATCGTTTCCGGTCATGGTGGCCGGCCACACGCAGAAGATGCACTTGTAGGGGCAGCCCCGGCTCGAGAAGACCTGGGCCTGGGGCGCCACCTGGCCGCGGGGGTTCGAGTCCCAGTAGTGGGTGGCGCAGGCCGGGTCGAACTCGGGGAAGGGCGCCCGATTCATCTCGTCCTCGGTCAGCAGCTCGTGGTCGACGATGCCGGTCGCGCCCTCGAGGACGCGCACGGCCCCCTTCTCGTACTCCCCCCGGATGCAGGCGTGGACGGGCTCTTCGGCGAGGATCTGCTCCGCGCGGGTGGCCGTGATCGGCCCGGTGACCGCGATCCGGGTCTCCGGGCGGATCCGGTGGATCTCCCGAATCACGCGGCGGTCCACCTCGTAGCTCGGCGTGGCGGACTCGATGAAGACGACATCGTAGAGGACCTCCCGCAGGTGGGCGTAGAAGCGCGCTTCGCTCTCCCTGCGCGCGATGCTGTCGCGGAGCGCCACCTCGGCACCCGTGGCCCGTCGCACATAGCTCGCCGCATAGCCCATGAAGAAGGGAACCGGGAGGTAGTCGCCGAAGCGGAAGCGGTCCGGCTCGGAGCGCACCGGCTGGGTGAAGGGCCACCGGGATCCCGCCCGGACCCCGGCGTAGAGCCGTGGGCCGCGGCGCCCCGCCCACCACGGCGGATTGGCGAAGAGCACCCGCATGGGACCTCCCGGGCCCCTGCCGGCGCGGGGCCCCGGTGGCCGGTGAAGCAAGCCGCATGCCGGCTGCCGGCCCGCTGCTCGGGAGTTCCCGGGCCCGCGGCTCGGCACTTCCTTTCAGGCAGAACGCCCGGCCTCCCAGGCTGCAACGCCGCCGGGGTGGGAGCGGCCCGCGGGCCGGCCGGGAGCGCCCCGGGGCTCCGGGGAATGCTTCTTGCACATCCCGTGGGGCTACGCCGGCCGCGGAGGGAGGTCGTGTTGGCGGGGCGAAGGATCCTGATCACCGGAGGTGCCGGTTTCGTGGGGGCGTCGCTGGCCGCGGCCTTTCGGCGACTTCCCGGCGGTCGGGACCGGGTCGTCGTCCTCGACAACCTGCGCCGGCGCGGCTCGGAGCACAACCTCTCCCGGCTCCGCGCGCTCGGCGTGGACTTCGTCCATGGGGATGTCCGGAATCCCGCC
>JALSIO010000635.1 GCA_026989995.1 Myxococcales bacterium | reverse complement strand
GACGCGAAGAGATAGGCCTGGATGGAATCGAGTTCGAACAGCAAGGCGTGGCAGGTCACCGTGCCTCCCTCCCCTGGCGGCCGGCGTCTCTCGCCACTGGCCCAGGCGCCCTCCACCTCCCCGGGCGATGCCGGCCGCCGCTGGCCTCCCCGGTGCAGCATCAACACTCTCCGTCACGCCCGATCCTAGCCGAGCCGACCGCCTCCGGTGGCAGCCCGAACTGCAGGCGACCGGCGCATCCGGAGAGGCCCATGGCGTCGCCCAGCGAGGCGCCCATGGTCTTGCGACTCCCGGCGACAGAGGCGTGCACGGCGCACCGGGGACAGGCCGTGAGCTGGCGCCCCCGCTCCAGGGTGGGGTCGGCGGCCGCCTCGTTGTCCTCGGGGGTGCGGATGCCGTCCACGGGCGGGTCGTCTCGCTCCAAGGCGCGGACGTGTTCGACCGGGAAGGCGAGGGACGGCAGGTCGGGCTCCTCCTGAAGGTGCCGGAATCAGCCCGGGTCGCGGGAGAGGAGCGGGACCGGGATGCGCCGGGCGCCCCTGGCGGTGGTGCCCCCCGACACCTTGCCAGGCACGAAGTGCTTCTTCTCGGGCCGCTCCACGGCCAGGGCAGAGTGGGTCTCGGTGATCATCTCGGGTGAGAGCCGGGCCTCCCGCCCCCGCGCCCGAGGCAAGCCCGGTGGTCCGCGAGGCCTGATCCTCTTCCCACCCTGACACCACGTTTTTAGTCCAGGGCCCACAGGGCCCGCAAGCTTCCTGGTGGACCGCGACGGCAAGGCCCGATCCTGGGTTTCGGTGCCAGGCGGGGGGGCGACTGCGGGAGAGCGAGGTGGATCGTCCCAGGAGGCGGTGCGTCGAGGATCCGCAACCTGCCGTTGCGACCAATCCCCCGCCGCACCGAGCCCAGGGCGACCGCAAGCGGGGGATGCACGCAGCCGCGGCAGGCTGATCGCCCCGATCAGGACCTGGCCTGGGCCTGTGGCCCGCTGCGGATCGTCGTCGCCATTCGGAGGACGCGGCAGGTCGGGGCGCTGCGGGTGGACGACCTCACCGATTGCTCTCTGCGGTCGCGACGATTCTGGCGAGCACGTTCTGGTGGCACATGGCGAACGGCATGGTGTCCGGACGGGAACTCCAGCCGCTGCGCAAGGCGGTCACGGAGCCCTTCCGTGAGATCCGGCCCAAGGCCGGGCCGCCCGGCGGCCTCTCGGCGTGGTCCGTCCTGTTCAGGCTGACGCACGGAGCGCGGATCAGGCGCGGTGCGGGCCGTTCCAGTCGGCGGCGGCCTCCGCGACTCCGGCCAGCCATGGATTCTGCCGCAGTTCGTCCCGACGTCCCAGCACGAGTACCTGGCGACGAGCACGGCTGAGGGCGACGTTGACGAGCCTCGGGGAACTCGGGGACGCCGTGAGGAACCACCCCAGCGGGTCGACTGGATCGAACACCACGATGTCGGCCTCGCTCCCCTGCATGCGGTGGACCGTGCCCACCAGTACCCGCCCGCGGTCGTCGAGTGGCGCGACGAGGCGCTCGAGCAGGGAGGCCTGCTGGCGGTACGGTGCCGCCACGACAATGCGCGCATCGCCGAACTTCTCCAGCGCGTGTTCCACGAGGTCGCGGACGACATGCGCCGAGCGGTCCCACGTGTGCCCCGTCGGCCGGACCGCGACCGGTCTCGGGGAAAGCGGCGGGGCTCCCTCCGGGAGCCGGTACGCGAGCGGGTCGACGAGGACCACCTCGTCGGACGGCCACCCCTTCCCTCCCGCAAGGGGAGCGGGCGCATCGATGGTCTTCAGTCTGCCGTCGTAGAATGTGTCGGAGATGACCTCGGC
>JALSIO010000634.1 GCA_026989995.1 Myxococcales bacterium | reverse complement strand
GGCCGACCTGCGGGAGCTCTTCCGGGATCTCCACCGGACCGTGCTGCTCGTGACGCACGATCTCGGCGAGGCGGCCTTCCTCGGGGACGAGGTGGCGCTCATGCGAGGTGGACGGATCCTGCAGCGGGGGCAGCTCCGCGAACTCGCCGAGCACCCGGCCGACCCCTTCGTCGAGCGCTTCATCCAGGCCCAGCGGGCGCCGCTCGCCGAGCTCGGCGGAAGCCGGCCGTGAGCGCCCGCGCTGCCGCGGTCGCGGCTCTTCTCGCGGCGGCCTTCGCCTGCGCGCCGCAGCCGGCGGAGGATCCCTCTAAGCACGATCAAGACGAAACCGTGTTGATCGGCTCGAAGTCGTTCACCGAGTCCGTGGTCCTCGGCGAGATCGCCGCCGGCCTGCTGCGCAGCCAGGGGCTCCCGGTGGAGCACCGGCGGGAGATCGGCGGAACGCGCCTGCTCTTCGAGCAGCTCCGCACCGGCGGGCTCGACCTCTACCCGGAGTACACCGGCACGCTGCGCGAGGAGATCTTCGCCGGACGCGCCCTGCCCACCGGAGAAGCCCTGCGCCGCGCCCTCGCCGACCTGGGGCTCGGGATGACCCCACCCCTCGGCTTCAACAACACCTACGCACTCGGGATGCAGGAGGCCCGCGCGGCGGAGCTCGGCATCGAGCGCATCTCGGACCTGCGGCGCCACCCGGGACTGCGCTTCCGGTTCAGCAATGAGTTCATGAGCCGGGGCGACGGCTGGGAGGTACTCCGCCGCGCCTACGGGCTGCCCCAGCGGGACGTCCGGGGGGTGGAGCACGCGCTGGCCTACCGGGCCCTCGAAGCCGGCGCCGCCGACGCCATCGACCTCTACTCCACCGACGCGGAGATCGCCTACTACGACCTCCGCGTCCTCGAGGACGACCGCGGCTTCTTCCCCCGCTACGACGCCGTCTTCCTCTACCGGGAGGCGCTCCGGCAGCGGGCTCCCGACGCCGTGGCCGCCCTCGCCCGTCTAGGGGGCCGCATCTCGGACGAGCGCATGCGGGCCATGAACGCGCGGGCCCGGCCGCCCGCCGGAGCGCCGAGGGAGGAGGAGGCACGCATCGCCGCCGACTTCCTGGCTCGGGAGCTCGGGCTCCGGGGAGCCCGGCAACCCCGGCGGGCGGGAATCGCCGCACGGGTGGCCGCCGACACCGCGGACCACCTCCGCCTCTCGGGGCTTTCCCTTCTCGCCGCCATCACCGTCTCGGTGCCCCTCGGCATCCTCTGCGCGCGGCGGCGCCGGCTCGCCCAGGCCGTGATCGGGGCGGTGGGTGTCATCCAGACCGTGCCGGCGATCGCCCTCCTGGTGGTCCTCATCGCGCCGGTCCACCGGGTGGGGCAGGCACTCGGCACCCGCGACACCGCGGAGCTCACCGCGATGGTGGCGCTTTTCCTCTACAGCCTCCTCCCGGTGGTGCGAAACACCTTCGCCGGGCTCGCGGGGATCCCGCCCGCGCTGCAGGAGGCGGCCCTGGCCCTCGGCCTTCCCGCAGGAACCCGGCTGCTGCGCGTCGAGCTCCCCCTCGCCTCGCCGATGATCCTGGCGGGCATCAAGACGGCCGCCGTCCTGAACGTGGGCTTTGCCACCCTCGGCGGCTTCATCGGAGCCGGAGGACTCGGGCAGCCGATCTTCACGGGAATCCGCCTCGACGACACCCGTCTGATCCTGCAGGGCGCGGTGCCGGCGGCGCTCCTGGCGCTCGCGGTGCAGGGAGCCTTCGACCTCCTCGAACGGGTGATCGTGCCTCGCGGCCTGCGCCTCCGGGTCGAGGCCGCCGGGGGAGGCCCCTAGCGGCCCGCGGCAGGCGGTCGGAGGG
>JALSIO010000633.1 GCA_026989995.1 Myxococcales bacterium | reverse complement strand
CCCGGCAGCGCCCCCTCTGGTACCCCCCCCTGCCATCCTCCCCCCGTGCCTCCGTGCGGGCGGCCGCCGCCGCCCTCCGCCGGCCGGCGATTCCGCTCAGATCCGGCGGGCCCGGCCCCTCCAGTGCGGGTCGCGCAGCGCCCGCAGCTCGATCTTGCCGACCGGGGTTCGGGGCAGCGTCGGGTGGAACTCGATCCGCCGGGGCACCTTGTAGCCCGCCAGGCGCCCGCGCGCGAAGTCGAGGAGCGCCCGCGCGAGGGTCTCTCCCGGAACCGCATCCGGCGCGGGCTCCACCGCCGCCACCACCGTCTCCCCCCATTCCCCGTCGGGAACGCCGAACACCGCCACGTCCCCCACGGCCGGGTGCTCCTGGAGCACGGCCTCGATCTCGGCCGGATAGATGTTGACGCCGCCGGAGATGATGGTGTGCGAGGCCCGGTCCGCCAGGAAGACGTAGCCCTCCCCGTCCACGGAGCCCACGTCGCCGAGCGTGAACGAGCCGTCGGACCGGTAGGCGGAGCGCGTCTTCTCCGGTGCACCGTGGTACTCGAAGGGCCGGGAAAGGGCGCGGTGGCGGCTGTACAGCAGGCCCACCTCGCCCGGCGGGAGGCGCTCGCCGTCCTCCCCCACCGCGAAGACCTCGTAGTGGGGCAGCGGCCGTCCGACGGTGCCCGGGCGCGCGAGCCACTCCCGGGAGTCGACCAGCGTGGTGACGCCTCCCTCGCTCCCTCCCCAGTACTCGACCAGGATCGGCCCCCACCACGCGATCATCTCGCGCTTCACCGCCGGCGCGATCGGAGCCGCGCCGTGCAGCACGTGGTGGAGCTCCGGAGCCCGGAACCCGAGCCGCTCCTCCTCCGGCAGGCGCAGGAGGCGGACGAACATGGTCGGCACGAGGTGGGTGTGGTGCACGCCCTCCTCGGCGAGATGGCGGAGCAGCGCGCGCTCGTCGAAACGGGGCATGACGCGGACCGGCGCCCCGTTCAGCTGGTCGTAGACGGCGAAGAGCAGGGGGGCCGCGTGGTACACGGGCCCGGTCACGAGGTGGGGCCCGCTGCCGTCGAGGCCGACCGCCGCCCCGGCCCGGGCCTGGGCCTCGAAGGCCTCGCCGGCGTTTCCCGGGCGCGCCCGCCGCACGCCCTTGGGCCGGCCGGTGGTCCCGCTGGTGTAGACCATCACGCCCCCCGCCGGCCCGGAGAGCGGCCAGGGCTCGCCCGAGACCGCAGCGAGGGCGCCGTCGAGCTCCTCCCCCACCCGGAGCACCCGCGGCGCCCCCGCCGCCCGCGCGCGGTCGGCGTGCCCGTCGTCGGCGAAGACGATCCGGGCGCCCGAGTCCCGCAGCACGTAGGCGATCTCGCCCTCGCGAAGGTGGCGGTTCACGGGCGTGAGCCAGATCCCGGCGAGCACGGCCGCATGGGTCAGCTCGAGGGCTTCGATCCGGTTGCCGAGCAGGAAGGCGGCGGGGTCGCCCGGGCGGAGTCCGAGCTCGTCCCGCAGCAGTCGCGCGAGCCGATGGATCCGCCCCACGAGCTCTCCAAAGCCGCGCTCCCGCCGGTCGTCCCGGAGGGCGACCCGGTCCGGATCCCGATCGGCGACCTCGAAGAGCCGCACCTCCTCCTCCCCGCCCGGGCCCGCGGCCCGGCGCCCTCGATCCGGCGCCCTCGCCCGCGGGCCGGCGCCGCGGACGAGGGCGCGGGACGCCCATGGCCGCCGTGGTTCGATACGATACGTCTCGTTATGTTATTTCCCACGCCCGGCCCCTGCCACCGAACCGGGCGGGGAGGAGAAGCCCGCCGTGAGTCCCCCGCAAAGCGCCCCCCTCGCCGGCCTTCGCGTCATCGAG
>JALSIO010000632.1 GCA_026989995.1 Myxococcales bacterium | reverse complement strand
GCACCGGGGGCTCGTCGACGGCGTGGTGGAGACGCCGGGCGGGGCCCATTTCACCGAGTGCCCCCCCGACTACGGGCGCGACGAGGCCTTCCAGCGGGAGTACGCCGCCGCCGCCCGCGACCCGGAGGCGTGGGAGCGCTTCCGCGCCCGCTACCTCGACGTCTCGGAGCAGGAGTACCAGGCGGCGGTGCGCGACCGCCGGGAGGGGGGGCGGTGAGCGAGGTGCGCCGCGCCGAGGTCTGCGCCGTCGCCGCGGCGGAGCTCTTCCGGGGAGACGGGGAGATCCTCGCGAGCTGCTTCGGCACCGTGCCCGCGGTGGGCGCGCGCCTCGCGCGGCTCACCTTCGCGCCCGAGCTCCTGATGACCGATGGGATCGCGATGCTTCGGGCCGACGTCTCGCCGGTGTCGGGTCCGGCGAGCGGCGAGGCGGTGGTGGAGGGCTGGCTGCCCTTCCGCCGTGTCTTCGACCTGCTGTGGTCGGGTCGCCGTCACGTGGTGATGATGGCGAGCCAGATCGACCGCTACGGCAACCAGAACATCGCGTGCATCGGCCCCCACGAGAAGCCGGTGGTGCAGCTGATCGGCATGCGGGGCGCCCCGGGCAACACCATCCATCACCCCACCAGCTACTGGATCCCCAACCACAGCCGGAAGGTCTTCGTCGAGAAGGTGGATCTCGTCTCCGGCGTCGGCTACGACCGGGCCGCGTCGCTCCCGGAGCGGAGCCGGCGCTTCCACGAGATCCGCCGGGTGATCTCGAACCTCGGGGTGTTCGACTTCGAGACCCCGGAGCGGCGGATGCGTCTGTCCTCGGTCCATCCCGGGGTCTCGGTGGAGGAGGTCCGGGACGCGACCGGATTCGACCTCGTGGTGGAGGAGCCGGTGCCCGAGACGCGGCTTCCCACCGCCCACGAGCTCCGGCTGATCCGCGAGGTCCTCGACCCGGAGGGGCTCCTTCTCCGGGAAGTCCCGGAGGGCTGAGCCGTGGCCTCCCCCCTGCACACCCGGCTCTGCGAGCTCCTCGGCGTCCGGCTCCCGGTGATCCAGACCGGAATGGGATGGGTGGCCACCCCCGAGCTCACGGCTGCGGTGAGCGAGGCCGGGGGCTTCGGCTTCCTCGCGGCGGCGACACTCAGGCCGGAGGAGGTGGGCCCGGCCATCGAGCGCACCCGATCGCTCACGGAGCGTCCCTTCGGCGTGAACTTCCTCATGGACGCCCCGGGAGCCGAGACGGTGGTCGATGCCCTCATCGAGCACGGGGTGCGCGCGGCCGGCTACAACCGCGCTCCCCGGCCCGATCTCATCAGCCGGCTCAAGGGTGCGGGCGTGCTCTGCATCCCGACCTGTGGAGCCGTGCGGCACGCCGTCAAGGCCGAGAAGCTCGGCGCGGATGCGATCGTCGTGCAGGGAGCCGAGGGAGGAGGGCACACGGGCTCGGTCCCCACCACGCTGCTGCTCTCGAAGACCGTCGACGCGGTGGGGGTGCCCGTCGTCGCCGCCGGTGGCTTCCACGACGGCCGGGGTCTCGTGGCGGCGCTGGCCTGGGGTGCCGCCGGGGTGGCCATGGGCACCCGCTTCCTGCTCACCCGGGAGAGCCCGGTTCCCGAGCAGACCCTGGGCCGCTACCTCGCCGCCGGGGTGGAGGACATCGTGGTCACCCGGGAGGTGGACGGGCTCCCGCAGCGTGTGGTCCGGAACGAGCTTGTCGAGCGCCTCGAGGCGGCCGGCTCCGCGACCCGCCTCCTGCTCGCCTTCCGACACGCCCTGGCCTTTCGGCGCCTCAGCGGGGCGAGCCTCCCGGAGCTCCTGCGCGCGGCCTTCGCGCTGCGCCGGAACCAGCGGCTGA
>JALSIO010000631.1 GCA_026989995.1 Myxococcales bacterium | reverse complement strand
GCGCCCCCCCGACCTCCAGCTCGGGTTCTACGAGGTTCCGCCCTCCTGCGGCGAGCTGCGCCTCAAGGACGTGCTTCCCGTGGTCTTCCCGGCCGCGGACTGAAATACCACCCACCCCCGCGTCGTACCCGGCCCCACCGGCGCCACGCCCGGCCGCGGGACGCGGCCGCTCCGGGTTGTGCTAGAGAGTCGGCGCCGTCCGCCCGGCGCCCCGGAGGGAACCTTGCGATCGTGCCGCCTCCAGCTGCTCCCGGTGCTGCTTCCCCTGCTGCTCGCCGCCAACGGAAGCGGGCCCGGTTCCGCGCCCGAGGCCGGGGCGGCGGGGGAACCGGAGGCGACGCCCGCTCCCGGAACCGGTGCGCCTCCGGCCGCCCCGGAGCTGCTGCCCGCCGGGCGCGTCGAGGGACCGGTCGCCTTCCCCTTCGAGGAGGGCGAGCACGTCCTGTTCGAGCACGTGCGCGAACTCCGGCCCTTCCTGCCTCCGCAGATCTGGGCCCACCGCTCGCTCTTCTTCTACGAGGGCATGGATCTCGAGATCGGCCCGCCGCACCGCGACTACAGCCCGGCTCCCGTCTACCTGGAGGCCACCCGGCGCTTCCGAGGGCGCGCCCGCGTGGGTCCCGGCGGGGAGCTTCTCGACTACGTGGCCGGGCAGCCCTTTCCCGTGGACGAGGTCGACTGCGACGCGGATCCGCAGGCGGGCGCGAAGCTGATCTGGGACTTCGTCTACCGGTGGCAGGGCTTCGGGGTGGAGTCGCACTTCCGCTACGTCTACCTCGACCGCGGCGAGGTGCTCCCCCTGCGCTACGGCGGCACCACCTTCGGCTGGCTCCTGAAGCACCGCCCGGAGCCCCGCTACCTGGCGCAGGGCGGGGACGTCTTTCCGAAGGAGATCCGGGCGGTGGTCGTGGGCTTCGAGGTCGAGGAGCCCGACTCGGCCCGCGGCACCCGCACGCTCACCTACCGCTACGAGGATTCCTACGCGCCGCCGCCGCGCTTCCGGCCCGAGGACACCTGGATCTACATGCGGGATCTGCGCCGCATCCGCAAGATCTCCGAGACCCAGCGAAGCATCGCCGTGGCGGGCACCGACTTCTCCTTCGACGACCTCTTCAGCTTCTCGGGGCTTCCCTGGCAGTACGAGTGGCGCTGCGTGGGAGAGCGCGACGTGCTCGCGCCCATGAACACCCGGAGGCTGGGCTACCCCTACGTGGACCTCACGGACTTCGGCCCCTCCGGCCTGTCGCTGGCGCACGACCGCTACGAGCTGCGTCGGGCGATCGTGCTCGAGATGCGCCCCCGGGATCCCTCGCATCCCTACCAGCGGAAGGAGATCTGGCTCGACCGCCAGACCCTGCAGCCGCTCTACTCCTTCGCCTACGACCGCACCGGCGCCCTCTGGAAGATCATCCAGCACCTCCACCGCTGGAGCGAGGACGAGCTGGTGGGGATCGCGCCTCGCAACTGGTACCCGGCGTGGGAGTCGGTCCCGCAGCCCCGGGACCTCCGCGTGATCGTCGACGTGATCGCGAATGTGCAGACGGGCACCGGCAACCGCATCGAGTTCTGGGACGCCCACGGCACCCCGCCCCCCGTGGGTCGGCTCCGCCGGATGATCGATGTCCGTCGGCTGCGCCGCGGTCGCTAGGGGAAGGAGCCCGCGGGTTGCTGGGTGCAGCCCCCTTCGCCGCGCATCGCGGAGGGGCCGACCTCCTGGCCCGAGGTCGCTGGTGCCGCCGGGCAGCGTCGACCGGGTGCCGTCCGACTGCGGTGTCGACCTGGTCCGGGAGCGGGACAAGGAGCAGCTGGCGCGGGAGATCTTCCGGGTGCTGCGGTCCGGGGGGGGCGAT
>JALSIO010000630.1 GCA_026989995.1 Myxococcales bacterium | reverse complement strand
GAGCGGAGGTCCACGGCCCGTGCCACACGGGGGAGGACGCGCGCCGCATCGCTGCGGAGGCCGCCGCCGAGGCCGACGTGCTGCTCGACTCTCCTGTGCTCGGCGGCGCCGCAGACGGCTCGTCCGGTGCCTGAGCCGGTGTCTGCCGGGCGCCCCGCTGGCGTGCGTCCGCCGGTCCCCGCTCCGGGTGCGCGTGCCACTGCCCGGCATTCCCTCGGGGGCCGCGATTGCCGCCTGCAGCCCGTGCTGCCGGGGATCGGGGCCCTGGCCGGTTGGTTGAAGTTCAGTCGATCTTTGCAAACATTCGCGCGGCCTCGGGCCGCCTGCCCGTGCGGCCTCGGGCCCTTCCGTGTGCGATCCGAGCGCCCGCGGCGCCCGGCGGATCCGGTCCGGCCTTCCCGCGACCCCGGTCGGCGCAGGTTCCCCCTGCCGTCGGCCATCCGCGGTGTCGGCGCCACCGCGTTCGCCTCGGGGGGGAGGCCCGGCTCCGGATGCACGGCGCGGACGCCCCGCGTCCGTGGGCGGCCTCCGCGCGGAAGGAAAGACGGAAGGCCCCCGGGCGGGGGGTCCAGGCGAGCGGAGCACTCCTCGTGGCACCCCTGGGAAGCGAAGCCGTGACCGAAGTCCGATCCGGCCGATCGGCCCCGGTGGCCCTCGGCCTTCTCCTGGTCCTCGGGGCCGCGCCGGCCCAGGCCGCCGAGGGCGGGCTCGTGCTCGTTCCGGACTGGCGGATCCTCGTGCTGCTGCTCGCCGTCTTCGTGGGACTCCGCTACGCCCTGCACCCGCTGCTCGTGGCGCCCCTCGAGCGCGTGCTCGAGGAGCGGGAGGCGCGGATCGAAGGCGCCCGAGCCCGCGCCGCGCGCATCGGGGAGGAGGCCGAGCAGCTCCACACGCGCTACCGGGAAGCCGTGCAGCGCACCCGCGCCGAAGCCGAGGAGGCGCGGCGCCGGGCGCTCGCCGAGGTGCGAAGCGAACAGCAGCGGCTGACCCGGGAGGCGCGCGCCGAAGCGGAACGGGAGACGCTCCGGGCGCGGCAGGAGGTGGAGTCCGCCCTCGGCGACGCCCGCGCCGGACTCCGCGACGTGGCGGAGCTCCTCGCCCGGGAGGCCGCCGAGCGGATCCTCGGGAGGTCGCTCTCGTGAATCGCCCGCTCGCGCGTCTGGCCGCGGCTGCACCGGCCGCCTGCACCCTGTTCCTCCCGGCGCTCGCCCGCGCGGCCGAGGAGGGCGGCCACGGTGGCGGCCTCGCCACGCTGCTGTACCACGCCATCAACCTCCTTCTCCTGATCGGGGTGGTGGTCTGGTTCGCGCGCCGGCCCCTCCAGACCTTCATGGCGGAACGCCGGTCGGGCGTGGTGCGCAACCTCGAGACCTCCGAGCAGCTCCTGCGAGAGGCCGAGAGCCGGCTCGACGAGTGGCAGCGGCGCCTCGCCAACCTCGACGCGGAGCTCCGGGAGATCCGCGAGGCCTCGGCCCGCCTCGCCGAGGTGGAGCGCGAGGAGATCCTGCGGGAGGCGAGGGCCCTCGCGGACCGCATCCGGGCCGACGCGCGGGCCGCCGTGCAGCAGGAGGTCGAGCGGGCCCGCGCACGGCTGCGGCGCGAGGCCGCGGATCTCGCGGTCGAGATCGCGACCGAGCTTCTCCGGGAGCAGGTCGGGGACGAGGACCGGGCCCGGCTGGCCGACGAGTTCGTGGAGAGCCTCGAGCGGGGTGGCCGCGCCCCGGCGGCGGGCTGACGGAGCGGGGATGACGGGGTCCAAGGCAGCGCGACGCTACGCCCGGGCGCTCTTCGAGCTCGCCCGCGAGGAGGGCACCCTCGACGAGGTCCGGGAGGAGCTCCGCGTCCTCGACCG
>JALSIO010000629.1 GCA_026989995.1 Myxococcales bacterium | reverse complement strand
CTCGTGCCCGGTGATCGCCTCCACCTCGGGCCCTCGCCCGACCGCGTGCGCCCGGAGTCGGTGCGGATCGCCGTGGTCCCATTCTACAACCCGGAGCGACGCACGCCCGTGTTCATCGTGCCCGGCCTGGTGGGGGTGATCCTGACCATGACGATGATGCTCATGACCGCCCTCGCCCTGGTCCGCGAGCGCGAGCGCGGGAGTTTCGAGTACCTGATCGCCACACCCGTCCGACGCGCCGAGCTCATGGTGGGGAAGATCGCCCCCTACCTGGTCGTGGGGCACGTGCAGATCGCGCTCATCCTGGCCCTCGGGGTGGCCGTCTTCGGAGTGCCGCTTCAGGGCAGGGTGCTCGACCTCGCCCCCGGCGGAGCGGTCTTCATCGCCGGCATGCTGGCCATGGGCCTGCTGATCTCCTCCCTGGTGCGGACGCAGTTCCAGGCGGTGCAGATGGCCTTCTTCTTCTTCCTGCCCTCGATCCTCCTCTCGGGCTTCATGTTTCCCTTCGAGTCCATGCCGCGGCCCGCGCAGTGGATCGGGGAGGTCCTGCCGCTCACCCACTTCCTCCGCATCGTCCGGGGCGTGATCCTGAAGGGCGCCACCGCCGGCTCCCTCCTGGACGAGACGGCGGCGCTCGCCGCCTTCGCCGCCGTCGCCTTCACCGCGGCTGCCCTCTCCTTCCGGAAGCGGCTCGGCGACTAGCCGGGCGCGGCTTGGCGCCCGTGCCGGCGGCGGGTAGTGTCGGGCCATGGCCGAAGGGTCCGAAGGCCGCGCCTGGCGGGTCGAGCGGGATTCCATGGGCGAGATGCGCGTCCCCGCCGACGCGCTCTACGGGGCGAGCACGGCGCGCGCCGTGGAGAACTTCCCGATCTCCGGCCGGCCGCTTCGCCCGCCCCTGATCCACGCCCTCGGGCATCTCAAGGCGGCCTGTGCCCGGGCCAATCGCGAGCTCGGACGGCTCGACGCCGAGCGGGCCGAGGCCATCGCCGAGGCGGCGCTCGAGGTCGCGGCCGGGCGCCACGATCGGGATTTTCCGGTGGACGTCTACCAGACCGGCTCGGGCACGAGCACGAACACCAACGCCAACGAGGTGATCGCCCACCTCGCCAGTGCCCGCCTCGGCCGGGAAGGCGCGGTCCACCCGAACGACCACGTGAACCGGGGGCAGTCGTCCAATGACGTCTTTCCCTCGGCGATGCAGATCGCCGCGGTGCTCGTGCTCGAGGGTGAGCTCCAGCCGGCGCTCGCGGTGGTCGAGCAGGAGCTCGCCGCCCGGGCCGCCGAGTGGGACGACGTGGTCAAGGTGGGACGCACCCACCTCATGGACGCCACCCCGATCCGGGTGGGTCAGGTCTTCTCCGGCTATGCGGCCCAGGTGCGCCGGGCCGGCGCGGGGATCCGGGCCGCCGCTCGGGAGCTCGCCTCGAGTCTGCCCATCGGTGGCACCGCGGTGGGCACGGGCCTGAATACACACCCGCGTTTCGGAGAGAGCGTCTGTCGCGAGCTCAGCGAGCGCCTCGGGGTGCCCTTCGCGGAGACCGACAACCACCCGGCGCTGCAGGCCTCCCGGGACGTGGTGGTGGCGGCCCACGGCGCGCTCCGGGTGGCGGCCCTCGCGCTCTTGAAAGTGGCCAACGACATCCGGCATCTCGCGAGCGGGCCGCGCTGTGGTCTCGGCGAGCTGCGACTGCCGGCGGTGCAGCCGGGCTCCTCGATCATGCCCGGGAAGGTCAACCCCGTGATCTGCGAATCGGTGGTCCAGGTGGCCTGCCGGGTGATCGGGAACGACACCACCGTCTCCATCGCCGATCTCGGCGGGGTCGGGTCGATCTTCGAGCTGAACGTGGCCATGC
>JALSIO010000628.1 GCA_026989995.1 Myxococcales bacterium | reverse complement strand
GGAATGGCCTGCGGCCTGCCCGCCCGACGGGGGCTCCGGGACGGCCCGAAGCCCGGATCCTCGGCCGCCGGCGGTGCGGGCGGTCCGGCCGTCGCGGCTGCCGCGAGCAGCAGCGCGGTTGCGGCTCCCGCCGTCCTCCCACCTCGGATGACGCGATGCCAGCCGGCGCCCGGTTCCACGAGGCCCCCTCGGGCACAGGCTACCGCGGCCACCGGCGCACGGCCCGGCGCCCGCCCCGGTGAGCCGGCGGGACGGCGAGGCGTACGCGCCGCGCCGGCGGGCCCGGGCACACCCTGCGTCGCGCGGATTGGAAGGGCCGAAGGGAGCCGGGAGGAGATGGGTCCGGGACCGGAGAGCGGTCCCGGACCCGGATGGCATCAGTAGCGCCGCCGGCCTCCGAAGCCGCCCTCGCCGCGCGGGGCCCGCTCCCGGGCCTGGTTCACGCGGAGCGGGCGGCCGCCGAAGTCACGGCCGTCCGCCTCGGCGATGGCCCGGTCGGCCCCCGCGTCGTCCATCTCCACGAAGCCGAAGCCGCGCGAGCGGCCCGTCTCGCGGTCGGTGATGATGGCCACGGACTGCACCTCACCGAAGGTGGCGAAATAGCCCTCGAGGTCGCGCTCGCTGACGGACCAGGGCAGGTTCCCGACGTAGAGCTTCTTCACGGAACGGATTCCAGACCGGCCGGGCATCGGATTGCCCGGCCTTCACAGGTGGGATTCAGCGAGCCGGTGCTTCCGGCTGCACCTCCTCCCCATCGAGCCACTCGATCTGTCCGAAGGATCAGGAGCACAGGCCCCCGGCCGGCTTCGGCTCCAACCCGGGGGCGGCCGCCGCCCGGCGGGGCGGCGCTCGAGCAGGACGGGAGGGAGCGATCGAGCCGTCCGAGGATACCGCGGGCCCGGGGCGGGCGGAAGCCTCCGCGGGAGTCGACGAGGCTCCTGCCGGCCCGGGCTCGGGCGCGGGGGGGCGGCCCGCACCGACGACCTCGCGTCCCGCGGGGAAGGCGGCTTCAGGTTGCGTCCCGCCCGTGACGCCGCACGAAACCGGCGAGTTCGTCGAGGGCCCGCTCGGCGTCGGGTGCGATGCCGAGCAGCAGGGGCCAGTCGTGGGGCATGCCGGGCGCGAAGTCGCACTCCACGGGGGTGCCGGCGCGCTTTGCCTTCCGGGCGAGTTCCGCGATCGAATCCCGGAGGACCTCTGCCTCGCCGGCGAGGATGCGCAGGGGCGGCAGGCCCGCGAGCTCCCCGCGAAGTGGGGAGACGGCGGGATCGGCGGGGTCCCGGCCGGCGCGGTACCGCTCGGACCAGACGGCCAGCATCCCCGCGTCCAGGTAGTCGGTGGCGCGGTTGCGCTCGAAGGAATCCCCGCGGCAGGCGAGATCGACCCAGGGCGAGATCAGGAAGGCGCCGGCCGGAAGCGGTTCCGCGCCATCCCGCAGCCGCTGCAGCAACGCCAGGGTGAGCCCACCGCCCGCGGAGTCTCCGCCGACGACGACGCGCCGCGGATCGGCACCCAGGGAGCGCAGGCCCCGGAAGACAGCCACGGCGTCGTCGAGGGCTGCCGGGTGGGGGTGCTCGGGGGCGAGGCGGTAGTCGACGGAGACGACCTCCGCGGGTACGCGCCGGGCGAGCTCCGCGGTGAGCTCCGCGTGGGTGCGGGGAGAACCGAAGGCGAACCCGCCGCCGTGGAAGTACAGCACCACGGGGGCATCGGCCCCGGCGCCCGGGCCGGTGAAGCGCTCGGCGGGGACCCCGCCCGGTCGGACCGGCGTGCGTGCAACCCCGGGATCCGGCCGCCCGCGCGCCAGCGCGCGTTCGACGAGCGCGCGCGCGGCTGCCGGCTCTGACCGCACGA
>JALSIO010000627.1 GCA_026989995.1 Myxococcales bacterium | reverse complement strand
CACCGCGCGGGCCCGCTGCTCCATGCGCCGGAGCGCGCGCTCGTAGCGCCGCCTTCCCACCGTCCGCGAACGGGCGAGCAGCTCGAGGGAGTAGAGCTCCGCGAGTCCCTCGGAGATCCAGTCGCCGCCCGGGCCGGACCGGGCCCGCATCACGGTGTGGATGAGCTCGTGCAGGAGGGGACTGGTGACATCGGAGGTGATCAGGGGACGATCCGCGTGGATGTAGACCGAGTTCCGTCCCGACAGGCCGCCGCGCCACATCGGGTCCCCCGCGGAGACGACCAGCAGCCGGTCGGGGAGCGCCCCCGTGATCCGGCGCAGCGTGGGGAGGGTCCAGCGGAGCAGGGCGAGCAGGTCGAGCCGGCGCACGCCGTGGCCCACGGGCCCCGCCACGGCGACCCGCACCCCCGCCACGGTTTCGCGCACCACGCCGAGCCGCCCGGCCAGGATCCAGCCGGTCGGTCGGTCGAAACGCCGATCCGGATGGTCGACCCGGAAGGAACCGTCGTCCTCCCGCGGGTAGGGGGTGACCACGGACCAGGTCCGTGGCAGGTGGAAGCGCAGTCGGGACCTCGAGCGGGCGCCCACCGCGGTCCGGACACGCGCGGGCGGGACGAGGTCGTCGCCCCGGAAGAGGGCATAGCTCGAGCCGCAGCGGGCATCGTAGCTCTCCGAGTCGCGGGTGTGATCGATGAGGAAGCGGTAGCGGAGCACCCCACCGCCGCGGGGCGGCCGCCAGAGGACGCTTCGCCGGCCGACCTCGAGCTCCCCGTCCGCCCGGAAGCCGGTGTGCCGCTCCGGATCGACGCGGAACCGCAGGGCGCGCAGATGACGCGCGCCTCCGCCCACCCGGACGGAGACCCGGGCCCCGCGCTCGCTCGGGACCAGGCGGATCACGTAGTCGACCTCGTAGACGCGCTCCGGGCGCGCGTCCTCGTCCCCGGCCGCGGGGGCCGGCAGGAGTGCCAGCCCGGCCAGGATCACGCCGGCCGCGAGACCGCAGGGGTGGGCAGCGCGGCTCAGGGCAGCACCCCCTCCGCCGGCCGGAGCAGCGACCGGAATCGGATCAGGTCGGCAACCCGGTAGCCGGTGTAGCCGCCGATCAGGACCATGATCCCCATCACGCACAAGACGAGCTCGGGGAAGCCGAAGAAGAGGTGCTCGAGCACCGCTGAACGGAAGATCGGCCAGGCGCAGAGCGCCACCACCACGGACCACCCGAACTGCACCAGGGCGGAGCGCGGCCCCTCCTCCGCGAGGGCGATCGAGAAGCGCTCGGTCAGCATGGTCAGGATGACGATGGGCAGCAGCACCCCGGCCGTGAAGCCCCGGGACGGCGCGTCCCGACCCACGAGCGCGAGGCCGGTGATGGAAAGGACCACCACGCACAAGAGCACCGAGAGGCGCGGGACCATCAGCAGCCGGAGGCGGTCGAGCACGAGCCGGCCGAGAAAGGCGATGAGGAGCACCGATCCCAGCAGGGCGAGGCCCCCGCCGAGGCTCGAGGTCCGAAGCGCGAGGGCGAGGAGCATGGGGAGGAAGGTGCCGAAGGTGGGAACGCCCACCAGATTCCTGAACACCGTGACCACCAGCGCACCGAGGGGCGTCAGCAGCAGCAGGCGAAGCGTCGCCTGCGTGGGCAATGGCAGGCGGTAGAGCGAAAGCCGTGCGAGCACGGGATCCCCGGGGACCATCATGGCGGTGAGCTCCTCGGGGCGGAGGCGTTCCCGAAGCGCATAGACCCGCGTCGAGGTGGCATCGAGACCCACCGCCTCGACCAGCGCGCCATCGGAGCGGCGGAGCGCCAGCAACTGCCGCGGTCGGCGGGCGAAGAACGACGCGCTCGCGGACAGCG
>JALSIO010000626.1 GCA_026989995.1 Myxococcales bacterium | reverse complement strand
CGCGATCCGGCGGCGGAGCCGCGAGCCGAGCGCCGTCGCCACCGGCACCGGGAGCCGCGACCAGAGGGCGGCCAGGCGCTGCCCGGCCCCGCCCCGCGTGCTCCGCCAGGGAAGCACCCGGCCGGAGGGATCGAGCCGAGCCCAGGCCAGGGGGCGGGGCTCGGCACCCCAGCCGCGCTTGAAACGGAAGGATCCGCTCCCGGGCGGGGAGCGCCCGAAGTCGAAGCGCCGCGCGCCGCGGGAGATCGCCCAGCGGAGCGCCTCCCAGTAGATCAGGTTGTTCGGACAGCGGGCGCGCTCGGAGCGGAGGGTCGAGGCCCAGGGCACCGTGACGGTATCGCCGAAGTGGATCGCCACGAGCCCGCCGACGCTGCGCCCGCCATCCCGGGCGACCACGAAGCGGACCGCAGTGCCGAAGGCATCGGCGAGCGCGCGGAAGAAGGCGAGCGCGTGGGGGGGAGAGCCGAGGTCGCGCATGTTGACCGCGTAGGGCCCGTAGAAGGCGCCGGGCAGGTCCCAGGAATCCGGGGCGAGCTCGAGTCCGCTCTTCTGCGCCTTCCGGGTCTGGTTGCGCACCTTCGCTCCCACCCGCCGCCACTGCGCCTCGGCGTCGTGCTCGAGCTCGAGCTCGAGGTCCACCCGGTCCACGCCGGAGGAGACGCCGACTCCCTCCACCGGCAGGAGGTGCCGGAGCTCGAGGGCCCGGGCCCCGAGCTCGCGGGCGAGCTCGAGGGCGCCCGCGAGGAGGACCGGGGCGGCATCGGGACCGGCGGCGATGCCCCCGGTGTCGAGGAAGGGCATGGAGACGAGCTCCCGGCGTCCGCCGAGCCCACGGAAGGGGACGAGCGGGAGGATTCCAGCCGGGCGCCCCGCGTCGTCCCGGACCCCGAGGCGGTGGACCCGAAGGCCGTAGGCGCGCCGGAGCACCTCCTCAAAGGCCGCGGCGTGTGCGAACGTGGCCTGCGGATGGGCCGCCGCAAAGGCGTCCCAGGCGGCCGGGTCCTGCGGGTCGCGCTCGAGCTTCACGGCCCGAGCATAGGCGAGCCGGGTGCGTCCGACGCCCGCGGCGCGGCGCTCACAGGCTCTCGCCGCGGAGCCACCGGGCGATCGCGGTGGCGAAGGGGCGCGGATCCGAGGCGCGCAGGATCTCGAACCGGGTGGCCGCGCCGGTGGGGCGCAGCAGCACGGCGAGCGCCGCCCACCAGCCACCTCGCCCCCTCGTGTCGCGTGCGCCGCGGGCGAGGGCGAGGGCGTGGTCGAGGTCTCCGAGCAGGCTGCGCAGCCGCACACCGGTGCGGGGAGCCGGGAGGACTTCGGCTGCCTCACCGCGCGCCCAGGCGACGAGCGCGCCCGGGAAGTCCACGCCCGCGTCGAGGGCGAGCTGGAGGGAACCCCACAGGCGGGGGTTGAACTCCAGCAGCCACCGCCGGTCGCCGTCGCGCCGGAACTCCGCCATCACGGCTCCCTCGAAGCCCGCCGCATCGAGGATCGCCTCGATGCGGCGCTGCATCGCCTCGTCCACCGCGATGCTCTCCGAGAGCACGCTCACCCCGCCCTCCGGCGGCTTCTCGCGCACCCGGCGGTGGGCGAAGGCTCCGAGGGTCCGCTCCCCGACCCGAAGGACGAAGAGCCCTTCACCGTGTCCCGGGACAGATTCCTGCACGAGCACGGGCCCGGCCCCGGTGAACTGCGGGAGTGCCGCCTCGACCTGCGCGTCCGAGGCGGCCCGCACCACCGGCGGGCGGCGGAGCACGCCATCGGGCCCCACGACCACCGAGCGCGCCGCTTTCAGGACCACCGGTGGCCCGAGCTCGCGCGCCGCGGCGCGGAGGGCCCCGGGATCCTCGGCCACCCGGGTCTCC
>JALSIO010000625.1 GCA_026989995.1 Myxococcales bacterium | reverse complement strand
GGGCCGGAAGAGGTGCGAGACGTCCCGGATCGCTTCGGCGGCGAGCCGCCGGAGCGCTTCGGGCTCCACCCGGAGGAAGCGCTCGCCGGCGATCTCCTCCGTGCGAACGCCTTCGCGCCCGAGGAAGCGGTAGGGGGTGGGGTCGTCACCGAGTTCGAAGAGCGGCTGGTAGGCGAAGTCGACCATGGCCGGGCGAGGATAGCGACCTCCGCAGCCTCCCCCGGCTGCGGCCTCCTTCCCCCCTCGCTCCGCGCCGCCGGCGGCCGCGGGTGCCGTCCCGGGCCGGTCGGCAGGCGGGCTGCCCGCGCGGGGGCTGCGCTTCCGGCCGGTTGGCTCATCGGCCGCGCGAGGCGCCGAGGGCCAGGGTCGCGGCCCGAACCCGCGCGGCGAGCGCGGCCGGATCGCCGGCTCCGGTCCGCGCGAAGCGCGCCGCCTCGAGCTCGGCGAGCAGCTCGCTCGCCTCGCGGAGCGCGGGATCGCCATCGGCACGCGCGCGGAGCTCCGGTGGCGTGAGCGCCCGGGCCCCGGGGAGCCGAGCCGCCGCCGCCCGTCGGAGTGCGAGCGCGAGCAGGTCGGCCGCCTCGGACGCGCGTCCCGCACGGAGGGCCCGGTCGGCGCGGTCGAGCAGCCCTTCGAGCTCCGAGCGCCGTCTGCATCGCCGGAGCAGGAGTCCTGCGCCCGCCGCGGCGAGCCCCCCGAGGAGGACGGCCCACGCGGCGAGCGGGAGCCTTTCGGAGGGCTCCGCCGGGGGCGGCGCCGGGGCGGGTCCGGTGGCTTCGGGAGGTGGTTCCTCGACCACCAGGATCCCGGGCGCGGCCCGCGCCACCCGGTAGCGCGCGGAGCGCGGATCGTAATAGGGAAGGACCACGTCGGGCAGCGGAATCCGGCCGGGCCGGAGGGGAACGAGGTCGGCGGCATCCGTGATCCGAACCCGCAGCCGCTCCCCCGGATCGGTCGCAAGGCGCCGAGGACCGGGCAGGACCTCGAGCCCGGGCGTCTCCGCCAACGAGGGGGGAAGCAGCTCGGGCGCCTCGAAGAGGTTGCCGGAGCCCACCGCGATCACCGCGAGGCGCGCGGCCTCACCCAGGCGGAGGGCGCGAGGCTCGAGCACGGTCTGCAGCCGGAGCGGACCCACCACCCCCGAAAAGTTGGGCGGGCGGCCGTCCCGGGGAGGATCCACCGCCTCGAGCACCTGCTCGGGCACCTCGAGCCGGAAGGCCTCCGGCCCGCCCGCGGAGGCGGGCCGGGTGTGGCACAGCAGCACCGGCCCGGCGAGCGGGAAACGCCCGACGCGAAACGCGAACAGCGCCCGGCGTTCCACCACGAGGTCGTAGCGCTCGCCACCGTCCTCGGTTCGCAGCGACCGGGCACGGCCGGGCAGCCACTCCGTGCGAAGCGCCGGGAAGGCCAGCGGGTGCTCGAAGACGACCTCGCGCACGTCCTCGCGCCGGTGGACGCGCAGCTCGTAGAGGACCTGCTCGCCCCGGACGGCGCGGGCCGGACGCAGGGACACGTCGACGCGGCAGGGCGGTCCGGCCCCGGCGGCCTCCGCCGCTGCGAGAAGGGCGGCAGCCGCTACGAGCCGGAGTTCGGCGAGCCATCCCCGGGCGGCCGGGCGCCGACTGCGGCGGGCCGTCCCCGGCGCACGCGCGTGCCCTACCACGGGTGTCGGCTCCGCTTCGCTGCGTGTTCGCTTGGGCCCGAACCGCCCCCGGCCGGGCCCGCGAGTGCCCGCAGGCCGGATCGGGGGTCCTCCCGCACCTGCCGGAGCACCCGCGCGATCTCCTCGGGCTCGAGGGGGGGCACGGGCCGGGGGCCTGCGTCTTCGGACGGGCTGGCTTCCCGCGGCGGCGAAGGCTCGCT
>JALSIO010000624.1 GCA_026989995.1 Myxococcales bacterium | reverse complement strand
TGGGGCCTCGTCTCGAGGTCCGAACGAGCCCGGGGGGACGGGCGGACTACCGGTCGGTTTCGAGGGCGACCACGTGGCAGCGATTGCGGCCCCCGGTCTTGGCCCGGTAGAGCTCGGCGTCGGCCCACTCGATCAGCCCCGGGGCGATCTCGGGTCCCGGGACGCGGAGGGCGGCGCAGCCACCGACCGACACCGTGCGCGCGACGCGCTCGCCGCCGGATTCGATCGCGGTCTGCGCGACGACGGTTCGCAGCCGTTCCGCCCGCTCGCGGAGCCTTTCCGGCGTGGCACCGGGTGCGATGACCGCGATCTCCTCGCCCCCGTAGCGGCAGACGGTCTCCTCCGCGGCAGCCTCCGCGGAGATCGCGCCGGCGACGGCCCGGAGGAGCTCGTCCCCGGCCCGGTGCCCGTAGGTGTCGTTGACGCTCTTGAAGTGGTCGATGTCGAGGATGAGAAGCCCGATTGGACGCCCGTCCTGCGCCGCACGCTCGAGCTCGCCGGCCAGGGTCTCGTCGAAGAAGCCGCGGTTGCGCAGGCCGGTCAGGGGGTCGGTGGTCGCCTTCTCCTCGAGCGCCTGTTTCTCGCTGCGCAGCCGCTCGACGCTCGTCGCCACGGCCCCGATCTGCTGGTTCAGGGCCAGGCTCTCGCGGACGAGCTGCTCCGTGGCCTGCACCCGGACCTCGGCGAGGGCCGCCGGATCCACCTCGTCGAAGGCGAGCAGCTCCATCATCTCGGGCACGGCCTCGTCGACGGTGTGCAGGAGGTTCCGAAGCGACTCGATGTCCGCGCCGAGGTGCCGCTCCGCCACCTCGCTCAGTCTCCGGGCGTCCCGCTCGACCTCGCCGGCGCTGTAGAGCTCGCCCCAGGAGTCGGCGACACAGACGATGCGGGCGAGCTCCCGCGCGGTTTCGTCCTCGTCGCCCACCGCGTCCGGATCGTGGTGTGCGCCCACGGCGCGGGCCACGCGCTCCGGAAGGCTCCAGGAGCGCAGGAGCTGCTCTCCGATGGCGGCGTGGTCTGCGCCGTAGACCTTCCGCTCCGCGTCGAGGAGGGCTTCGCCATGCCGGCCTACCGCGGTGGCGACCCTGCCGTACTCGCGGGGTGCCGCCTCGGCGATCACGAGCTGGGCGAAATTGGCGAGGAGCCCCGCGAGGAAGGCTTCGTCCTTGAGCCGCGGTTGGAAGCGCCCGGCCAGCACCCGGGCCGCGGTGGCGGTGACGCCGGTGGCCGTCCAGAAGCGCGGGTAGTCGAAGTCGCTCCGGGTCTTGCGCGAGGCCACCGCCACCACCGAGAAGGACAGCGCGAGCATGTTCACGCTGCGGAGGCCGAGGGTGACGATGGCCTGGTGGATGTCGGAGATCTGTCCGGGGCGTCCGAACGAGGCGGAGTTGGCCATCTTGAGGAGCTTGGCCGCGATGGCCGGGTCGCGCTCGACCACCGACGCGAGGCGTTCGATGTCGACGTCGTCGTCGCGGTTGAGGCGCACGATCTCGAGGGCGACACCGGGCGGAGACGGGATCGCCTCCGCCTTCACGAGCTTCTCCAGCAGCGACGGCATGGACCGACCCCTTCCCTCCTGCTCGGGGCTTTCGCGGCGGAGAAAGCCCGCAACCGGCCTGGGGCTCTTCGGCCGGAAGCGCGCGGCGGTTGATGGGGCGAACCCCGTAACCGCCGTACCCCCCGCCCCTTTCTGCCCCAGTGCCCCAAGGGGAAAGCCCAGTGGCGGGGGCGTGCCCTGCGCCGCCGGTGGAGGGACCGTGGGCCCGCTTCCTCCGGACCGCGTGGGGATGGCGTCCCTCCCCGGAGGTCGACCCGGATCCCCGCGGGATCTGGAGGACCCCGGCACGCCGACCTCGCCTCCGGA
>JALSIO010000623.1 GCA_026989995.1 Myxococcales bacterium | reverse complement strand
TCCATGACCTGGACCGCCGCCGCGAGCTTTCCGTCCACGTCGGGCACCAGGTTCACGAGCTGGCCACAGACCATGAGCGCCGCCTGTTCGCCGTGGAGGATCTGCGAGAGCAGGAAGAGCGCCGCCTCGCGGAAGAGCGCGTCCTGCGCCTCCTTCGGGAGTGCCCGGATGCTCGGAAGCCTCGAGAGCAGGTCGCGCTCGGGATCGATGATCGGGACGCCGGACTCGAAGAGGCCCCAGTCCACGTCGGCCTCGGCGTTCCACTGGTGGCGCTTCGCCTTGGAGTAGAGCCGCTCGAGGTGGGCGGCGTCGAGGCCGTAGTCGTCGCGCAGGACCGCCGCGAGGCGGGCCTCCGAGCGGAGTTCTTCCATGGAGCTCTCCCGGCGCGCGACCGAGCAGCCTACCAGCGGCCGCGGCCCGGCGTCAACGCGTGGCGCCGCTCCCGAAGGTCTCGGCGAGGCCCGCACACCGGTCGAGCAGGGGAAGAACGGCATCCCGATCGCGGGGGGGAAGCGCGAAGACCACGCGGTCCGCGCCGGCCTCGCAGTAGCGCTCGAGGGCACCGCGGTCCGGCCCCATGCCGAAGACCGACACCTCGATCGCGGCCGGATCGCGACCGGCGGCCGCGACCTCCTCCCGGAAGCGGGGGATCGTCCCGGCGAGGTCGCCGAAGCCGTGGATCGGCATCCACCCGTCGCCGTAGCGGATGGCCCGGCCCGCGGCGTGAGGCCAGCCCCCTCCCACGTGGATGGGCGGATGCGGCTTCTGCAGCGGCTTCGGCTCGAAGACCACCGGATCGAAGTCGACGAAGCGCCCGTGGTACTCGGGGCGCTCCTCCGTGAAGAGTCGCACGACGGCCTCGACCCGCTCGCGGAGCAGGGCGAAGCGGCTGCCGAACTCGGTGCCGTGGTTTTCCATCTCCTCGGCGTTCCACCCCCCACCGATGCCGAAGAGGAAGCGGCCGCCGGAGATCCGGTCGAGGGTCACGACGGAGCGCGCGGTCTGGATCGGATCCCGCTGCACCAGGAGGCAGACCCCGGTTCCGATGCGAAGACGCCGGGTGGCCACCGCCGCCGCGGTCAGGGCCACGAAGGGCTCGTACACCTCGTAGTACATGCGCGGCAGTTCGCCGCCGCCGGGGAAGGGCGTGCGCCGGCTCGCGGGGATGTGGGAGTGCTCCGGAAACCAGAGCGACTCGAAGCCCCGCTCCTCCGCCGCGCGGGCGAGATCGGCGGGCGAGATGGACGTCGCGGTGGGAAAGATGGCCAGCCCGAAGTGCATGGCCGCGCAGCCTACCACAGCCCCGGATCGGGACCGCGCACCTCAGGCGGCCTCGCGGCCGGCCCCGGGCACCTCGAAGCAGACCTCGCCGAGCGGCGCGATCCGGCCCCGCACCGCGCCACCGGGATGGATGCGAAGGGGCTGCACCAGCGACCCGCAGAGCACCCGGTCCCCGGCACGCAGTCCCTCGCCCGCGGCGTCGAGCCGTCGCGCCACCTCGACGAGAAGAGCCCCGAGGTCTCCCGGCCAGAGAGAGGGATCAGCCGGGCGGCGCTCGCCGTCGCTCCCCCGGAGCTCGACCTCGAGGGAAGCGGGATCGAGCGCGCGCGGGAGCGGCCCCGGGGGCCCGAGCACCGCGGCGACGTGGGAGAAGTTCGTCCGGGCCAGGGCCTCCTCCCCGAGCGGGCGGCTGCCGAAGTCGAGGATCTCGAGCGCGGGTGCGGCGGCGGCGATGGCCGCACGCGCCTGTGCCGGATCCGCGGAGGGTGCCACCGCACGCCCGAGCCGCACGGCGATCTCGAGCTCGACGCGAAGATCGGAGGCCGGCGTCACCGGGACCAGCGCCCCGCTGCGGAGCAGGCGCCCT
>JALSIO010000622.1 GCA_026989995.1 Myxococcales bacterium | reverse complement strand
GGGGATCTCCGGCGCATCGGAATCCGGCCTGAAGGCGAGCAGCCGGCCCGGCGGCGCCTCGCCCGAGGCCACCGGATTGCCGCGCACGAGAATCGTGTAGGCCTGGGGCGCGAGCTGCAGGTTGTCCCGGATGTGGATCAGCGGGACCACGAAGCCGAGCTCGGCAGCGAGCTGTTTCCGGGTGGAGCGGATGCGCGCGAGCAGCTCGCCGCCCTGCGCCGGGTCGACGAGGGGAATCAGCCCGTAGCCGATCTCGAGCTCGAGGTCGTCGAGCTCGAGCAGGCTCTGCACCTCGGCCTCCTCCGCGCCCTCGGATTCGGTGGCGGCGGCCGGAGCCTCCTCGGGCTCGGCCTCCTTCCGCGCCGGCAGGTAGCGGGCGAGAAGCCCCGTCCCCGCCGAGAAGAGCGCGAAGGGAACGAAGGGGGTCCCCGGCACGATGGCCATCGCCCCGAGCATCCCCGAGGCCACCGCCATGGCCCGGGGCTGGAGGAAGATCTGCCGGTTCAGCTCCTCGGCCAGGGGCTCGCCGGACGCGGCCCGGCTCACCACCACGCCCGAGGCCGTCGACACCACGAGCGCCGGAATCTGGCTCACCAGGCCATCTCCCACGGTGAGCACGGTGTAGGTCTCGAGGGCCTCGGCGAGGGGCATGCCACCCTGGACCACGCCGATCACGAGCCCGCCGAGGATGTTCACGAGGGTGATGAGGATGCCGGCGATGGCATCCCCGCGGACGAACTTGCTCGCGCCGTCCATGGCGCCGTAGAAGTCCGCCTCGCGCTGGATCTCCCGGCGCCGCCTCAGGGCCTCGGCGTCGGTGATGATGCCCTGGTTCAGGTCGGCGTCGATGGCCATCTGCTTGCCGGGCATCGCGTCGAGGGTGAAGCGCGCGGCGACCTCCGCGATCCGCCCGGCGCCCTTGGTGATCACGGTGAAGTTGATCACCACGAAGAGCAGGAAGATCACGATGCCGACCACGAAGTTGCCGCCCACCGTGAAGAAGCCGAAGGCCTGGATCACCTCCCCCGCCGCCGAGGGACCCCGGTCTCCGTGGAGGAGGATGAGGCGCGTGGTGGCGACGTTCAGGCCCAGCCGCAAGAGGGTCACGATGAGCAGCAGCGAGGGAAAGACGGAGAAGTCGAGCGGGCGCTCGATGAAAAGCGAGAGCAAGAGGACGAGGATGCCCACCGTGAGCGAGAAGGCGAGCATCACGTCGAGCACCGGCCCCGGGAGAGGGATCACCATCAGGGCCAGGACGAAGAAGACCGCGAGCGCGAGGAGCCCCTCGTTGCGGCTCACAGCCATGCTGCACGCCCTCCCCCGCCACGGCGGAGCCCGTAGACGTAGGCCAGCACCTCCGCCACCGCCTGGTAGAGGTTCTCCGGGATCGTCCGACCGACCTTCGTGGTGCGGTAGAGGGTGCGCGCCAGCGGCGGATTCTCGACGATGGGCACCCCCGCCTCCTCGGCCACCCGGCGGATGCGGAGGGCGACGTAGCCGCGGCCGGAGGCCACCACCTTGGGCGCGAGCATCCGCTGCCGCTCGTAGCGCAGTGCCACGGCGTAGTGGGTCGGATTGGTGATCACCACGTCGGCGCGGGCTGTCTCCGCGATCATCCGCTGGCGGCTCAGCTCCTGCTGCACCTGGCGGATCCGCCCCTTCACCTTGGGATCGCCCTCGCGCTGCCGGAGCTCGTCGCGCACCTGCTGGCGTGTCATTCGGAGCTTCTTCTCGTAGCGGTACCGCACCCAGAGGAGGTCTCCGGCGGCGAGCACGGCGAGCCCTGCCACGGCGAAGACCGCGAGCCGCCGCGCCAGGAGTCCCGCGGCGAGCACGCCCTCCTCGACGGTCGAGGAGGAGAGTCCGAGCACG
>JALSIO010000621.1 GCA_026989995.1 Myxococcales bacterium | reverse complement strand
CAGGAAGTTGGGTCCGAAGGCTTCCTCGCCGCGGTCGAGCAGTGCGTTGATCACCTCCATCCGCTGGAGCTCGTACTCGAGCTGGTCGAGGAGGAGGGCGTCGAGCACCTTTCCGAGCAGGAAGCCGGGCTGGGTGATCACCTCGTCGGGGTAGGCCGGGCCGGACTCGTCGGGCGTGCGCGGATGGCGGAGGCCCACCACGGCGACCCGGGAGGCCCCGAGCCGGAGAGCCGGAGCCAGCGGCGTGTTCATCCGCAGGCCGCCGTCCACGTAGTAGCGGTCGCCGATCCGCACTGCGGGGAAGAGGAACGGGATGGCGGCGGACGCGCGGACGTGGTCGGGGGCGACGGCGGCCTCGATCGCCATGGCGTTGGGGTCGAAGTTCCAGGGTCGGGGGTCGGCCGCGTCGCCCTGCATGAAGACCACCACGCGCCCGCTGCGCACCTCGGTGCAGGAGACGCACAGCGTTCGACCCCGGCCCGGCGCGAGCTCCCGCCGGAGGCGACGCCAGGGCACGACCTCCTCGACCATCACCTCGAGGGGTGTGATGTCGAGCAGGCCTCCCACCACGGGCGTTCCCCCCACCTCCCGCCGGAGGCGCGCGACTCCCAGGGCCCGGAAGGGCAGGGCGAGGAGGTCCCCGGCTCCGACCCGCATGATGTGGTCGAGCCGCATCTCCTCCCAGACGCGGCGGATGAAGTGCGCGCGCTCCCGGGGCTCCTCGCCGGCGGTGGCCATGGTGTACGCCGCGTGGATGGCGCCCACCGAGGTGCCGCTGGCCAGGGCGAATCCGGCGCCAGGCCCGAGACGGGGGAGGACCTCGGCGAAGAGGTGGCAGAGGACGCCCGCCTCGTAGGCCCCACGGGCCCCGCCGCCGGAGAGCACGATGGCGGTGCCCCTCCCGGTCGGCTTCATCCCACCGTCCCGCGGAGGAGCCCGTCCACGAGGCCCACGAGGCCGTCCTCGTCGTGGCGGCCGATGACCAGGTCGGCGGCCGCCCGCACCCCGGGGGCGGCGTTGCCCATGGCCACCCCGAGCCCGGCGCCCCGGATCATCTCGAGGTCGTTGACCTCGTCGCCCACGGCACAGACGGCCTCCGGGGGGATCCCGCGAAGCGCCGCGAGGTGTTCCAGGGCCTCCCACTTCGAGACACCGGCCGGAAGGATCTGGCAGTGGTGGTCCGGAAGACCGAGCCCCTCGAGGACGTGGGCGGCCACCGCACCCGAAAGCGAGGACTCGAGCTCACGGGCGAGCGCGAGGAGCTCCTCCCGCGGCCCGAAGCAGCCGGCGACGAGCACGTCGCCCCGGGGTTCCCGGGCCGGTGAGCGCACCCGCCGGGCGAAGCGGAGGTTCGCGTCGAAGTAGGAGCGGGTGGATTCGTTCCAGGGCGCCTCGTCGTCGATGAGGAAGTCGGGCTCGCCGGGGGCCTGCGAATCGCGCTGCGCCACCAAGGCCAGTCCCCGGGCCCGAATCCGTTCGGCGACGCAGGCCAGGATCTCCGGCCGGAAGCTCCGGGCGGCGAGCGTGGTACCCCGCTCGCACTTCGTGAGCGCCCCGCCCAGGCAGATGGTGGGGACGGGGAGCCCGAGCGAGGCCACCACGGGCTGGGCGGTCCGGTGTCGTCGGCCGGTGGCCACCACCACCGAGATCCCGGCCGAGGCGGCACGGCCGAGCGCCTCCCGGGTGCGCGCCGTGACGTGGTCGCCGCGGGCCGCGAGCGTTCCATCGATGTCGAGCGCCAGCAGGCGGATGGACGGCGCGAGGGGGCCCGGCGACAAGGTGGTTCCTCCCGGCCGCACGGTACCAACCGCGTGCCCGGGGCCAAGCTGCACGCGGCCTTCGCCGGGTGGGAGGGTCCCGCGGGCCCGGTTCCGG
>JALSIO010000620.1 GCA_026989995.1 Myxococcales bacterium | reverse complement strand
GCGACCTGGGATCTCATCGATGAGGTCCTCTCCCGGGAGGCGGACTTCTCCGCCAACCTGACGGGCGTCCTGATGCGCGGCCCGGGCGGCGAGCCGCGGATCTTCGAGCTTCCGCCGATGAGCGAGGAGATGGATGCGCTGGCCACCGCCGACGGGCCGCGGCACGCGCTGCATCGGGCCGCGGTGCAGCCGCGCTTCGCGGCCCCCCTCGTGGCGGCCCTCGAGCCGCGCATCCGGGGCTGGGCGCGCAGCGCCATCCGTGCCTGGCTCGAAGGGGGGGCGGGCGATTTCGCGCCGGTCGCCGAGATCGTGCCCGCGCGGGTGGTCGGCGAGCTCCTCGGCCTGCCGGAGGGCGACGCCTCGCGCTTCCGGACCTGGGCCATGATCGGCGGCGAGCTCCTGGCCGGAAACGTCGACGAGGCGCGCCTCGTCGACCTCGCCGCCGAGGCTGGCCGGATGGGCGACTATCTGGCCCGGCACCTCGACCGCGCGCTCGCGGAGCCGCGGACCGAATCCGGAGCTCCCCTCATCCACTTCCTGGCCCGCGCCGTGAAGGAGGGCCGGCTGGCGCGCGCCGCGGCCCTGGTGATCGCCACGACGCTCTTCTCGGCGGGCGGCGAGTCGACGGCGGCGCTCCTGGGCAGCCTCGCGCGGACGCTGTCGCTGCGGCCCGACCTCGCTTCCGCGCTCCGGCGGGATCCGGCGCTCATCCCGCGCTTCGTCGAGGAGGTGCTGCGCCTCGAATCGCCCTTCAACTTCCACTACCGGCTCGTGCGCCGCCCCTGCGGGCTCGCGGGCTTCTCGCTTGATCCGGGAGACCGGTTGCTCCTCCTGTGGGCCTCCGCGAATCGCGATCCGGCCCGGTTCGAGGATCCGGACCGGCTCCGTCTCGACCGCCGCCATCCCAAAAACCACCTCGCCTTCGGACGGGGAACGCACTTCTGCATCGGGGCGCGGATCGCCCGCCTCGAGGGGCGCGTCCTCTGCGAGGAGCTGCTGGCGGCCACGCGCTCGCTGGCGCCCGCCCGAAGCGCGCGCCCCGTCTGGGCGAACAGCATCATGGTCCGGCGGCTCGAGCGCCTCCCCCTCGAGGCCGATCCGGCCGGGTGACGCGCGGGCCGGTGGAGGGGCACAGCGCCCCCTCGCCGCGGACCGGCCGGCCCCGCGCGACCGCGGGCCGTGCGCCTCAGCGCGGCGCTTCGGGCGCGGGCGGCGGCGGGAGCGGCTCGGCCCGGTACGACCCCGCGCCCTCGATCGCCGCCTCGAGAAGGTCGGCGGGAACCCCGGCCCGGGCGACCACTCGGACGCGCTCCGCGTGGCGGTCCACGCGCACCTCGTGCACGCCCTCCACGTCGCGGAGCGCCTTCTCGATGGCCTTCGCGCAGAGCGCGCAGGTCATGCCCCGCACGCGGAACTCGTGCACCGCCATGCCGCCGGCGCCGGCCGGCGCCGGGAATGCGAGGGCGGTCACCAGAAGGAAGCACGCGGCGAGCTTCGAACCCATGGCTGGCCTCCTCAGACGCAGAGCCACCCGAGCACGTAGGGGTAGGCCACGGCCGTCGCGTAGAGCGCCACCGTGAGCCAGTAGAACCGCCGCAGCCGGCGGGGACCGGGGGCCTCGGGGGCGCAGGCCTCGTCGGAACAGGCGCCGGCGGCAGCGGCCGCGGGGCGGTGCAGTCTCCAGCCGGCCCAGGCCAGGAGGGCCCCGCCGGCCGCGATCAGGAGCGGACGCAGCGGCTCGAGCGCGGAGAGCGCCCCGAGTGCCCCCACGGAGACCCCGAAGAGGAGAAAGAGCGCGGGCCCCAGGCAGCACGACGCGATCAGTGCCGAGAGTCCCAGCACACCGCCGAGGGCGAGCTTGAGGGCCTCTCCCTGGGTCAGG
>JALSIO010000619.1 GCA_026989995.1 Myxococcales bacterium | reverse complement strand
GACGGGCGTGCGGACCGGACGGTCCGCTACGACCCGGACGACGGCCGCATCCTCGAGGTGGAGGAGGACACCGACGGCGACGGGACCATCGACGCCTGGAGCCACTACGAGGAGGGTGCCCTCGCCCGCCGCCTCGCCGACGAGAACGGCGACGGCCGGGTCGACACCTGGGCGATCTACCGGGGAGCCCAGCTCGCGCGGCTCGAACGGGACGTCGACGGAGACGGCTTCCGCGATCGGCTCGTGCTCTACCGGGACGGGCGCCTCGATCGCGAAGAGATCGACGCGGACGAGGACGGCCACCCGGAGGTCCGCATCTGGTACGACGAGGCCGAGGCCGTGCGGCTCCGGGAGGAGGACCGCAACGGAGACGGAGAGGTCGACGTCCGCTCACACTACGAGGGCGGGCGCCTGGTGCGCCGTGAGGTCCTCGACGAGACCGCCCTCGGGTCCGAGCTGCCCGGTGGCCTGCCCCCCGAGGCGCACTCGGCGCGGGATCGGAGCACCGGATCCTGAACCCGGTGCGGGTCCTCCCCGGGGCCGTGCTCGCGGCCCTCGTCGTGCTGGTGCCTTCCGGGACCCGCGCCGGGGAGGGCCTCGCCGCCCTCGAAGCGGCCGTCCACCGGCGGGTCAACGCGCTGCGCCGCAGCGCGGGCCTCCTTCCGCTCGAGCGCGATCCCGCCCTCGACCGGGTGGCCCGCGCGCACAGCCGGGACATGGCCCGGCGCGGCTACCTGGCCCACGTGAACCCGGAGGGCCGGACGCCTCTCGACCGCCTGCGCGCGGCCGGGGTGGCGGGATTCACGCTGGCGGCCGAGAACGCCGGCCAGTCGAGCCTCCCGGACCCGGCGGCGGAGATCGTCCGGGGCTGGGTGGCTTCACCGGTCCACCACCGGAACCTCTTCCTGCCGGCCTTCAACCGCACCGGAATCGGCGTCGTGCGGGCGGCCGACGGAACCGTCTATGCCACGCAGCTCTACCTCAGCGTCCCACGTGCCGCCCGGAGCGCCGGGCCCCGCGCGGGCGGCCCGGCCGCGGGGGGCGCGCCCGGGCCACCCTAGGGTGTCGCGGCGAAGGCGGCGGGCCGGAACACCACCTCGAGGTGCCGGTCGTGCCAGTAGACGTCGACCGGGCGGGTGAGGGAGAAGCCCTCGGGCAGGACGACGTAGCCGAGCACCACGTCGCCCGGAGCGAGGTTTCCGGGCCGGCCCTGCACGAAGCCGAGCTGGCGCGCATCCCCCGCGCGGGGTGCGAAGGCCAGGTGCCCCTGGGCGAAGGTGAATGCCGGCTGGAAGTGCTCGTGATCCCCGGCCACGGCGGTGAAGACCAGCACCGGCCCGCCCCCGATCCCTCCGCCGACCGCAGCCGCCCGGCGCAGCCTCGCCTCGAAGGCCGCCGAGTGCGCGAGCGCCACCCGCAGGCGCTCGCGATCGTCCGCGCCGCGGATCTCGAAGGTGGCAGGTGCGTCGGTCTGGGAGAGCTCGACGATGACGTACAGGTCCTCGAGCTCCCCATGGCTGAATCCGAGGTCCACCGTGCCCGAGTTCCCCGTGGACGCGACCCGCCCCGGAACCGCCCCCGGGGCGATCTCGGAGCCCACGTGGGACTCTACGCCGGGGCCGGAGGTCGGGCCGGTGGGAGGGCCGCCCGCACCGGCGAGCCCTCGAACCTGGCGGGCCGCGTCCACGAGGTTGTACGGATTGTTGGGGTCGGAAGCCTCCTGGAACACCTGCCAGGTGTAGGGGCGCGGCAGCAACTCCTGCCGCTGGGGCGGAATCTCGTGGGGCTCGACCAGCTTCGGCCGGGAGCAGGGAATCGCCTCCGCCCGCTGCACCACGAAGACACTGCCATCCGGACAGATTCCGGTGAGGGTGCCGGCCCC
>JALSIO010000618.1 GCA_026989995.1 Myxococcales bacterium | reverse complement strand
GGCTCCCGGGTCATCGCCTTCGAGAAGAACCCCAAGCCAAGCAAGGAGGCCGACGCATGAGTGCGCAGCCGTTCGTCAACAAGCATCTCAGCTTCAGCAGGCTGAGCCGGTTCGAGACCTGCCCGCTTTCTTTTCGCTTCCATTACATCGACAAGCGCAGGGCCGAGCCGGGCCCGCCCCTCAAGTTCGGCAAGCTGGTGCACGCCGTTCTCGAGGTCCTCGTGCGCGAGCACATGGAGGACGAGCGCACCGGCCCGCTCTCCGAGGAGCGCGCCCTCGAGCTGTTCCGCCAGGGCTGGGCCAAGGAGGGGCTCACCGGCATGGAACTCTTCGAGGAGGGGCTGGAGATCCTCGGCGCCTTCGTCCGCGACCAGGGGGACCTCGACCACCGCGACGTGCTCGCCATCGAGAAGGAGTTCCACCTCCAGGTGGGCCGCTTCACGGTGCTCGGCTTCATCGACCGCGTCGACTGGGTGGACGACGAGACCGTCGAGGTCATCGACTACAAGACCAACCGGGTGCTCTTCACCCGCGAGGAGGTCGACCACAGCCTCCAGATGAGCCTCTACGACCTCGCGGCCCGGCAGATCTGGCCGTGGGTCAAGAACGTCCGGCTCACCTTCCACATGCTGCGCCACGGGGTCCGCATGCGGACCGAGCGGACGCCCGAGCAGCTCGCCGCGGCCCGCGCCTACGTCGAGACCCTCGGCGCGATGACCGAGGAGGCGACGGACTTCCCGGCCCGGCTGAACAGCAACTGCGTGTGGTGCGATCACAAGCAGCACTGCCCGGCCTACGCCGACGCGCTCAAGGGCAAGCGCGACGTGGTCTGCGAGGACACCGCCGACCTGGAGGCGGTGGCGCGGGAGCGCGAGGAGGTCGCCCGCCTCGCCAAGGTGCTCTACGCCCGCAAGAAGGAGCTGGAGGACGTCCTCAAGGCGCACCTCGAGGACCACGACGAGCTGGTCCTCGCCGGCGTGCGCTACCGGATGTTCAACACCACGAAGCTCGAGTACCCGTTCGAGCCCACGCTCCGCGTCCTCGCCGGGGCCACCGGCCTGCCCAAGGACGAGCTCGTCGCTCGCCTCGCGGCCATCGACAAGAAGGCCCTCGACCGCCTGGTCAAGGAGGTCGCCCAGGACCGAGCCCGGGCCCGGCTGCTCAAGGCCGAGCTGGAGAACGTCGCCTCGAAGTCTCACTCGCCGCGCCTGTGGGCGAAGGAGGTGCCGGCGTGAGACCGCTCGCCTTCATCGACCTGGAGACGACCGGGCTCGACCCGGCCCGCCACGAGATCCTGGAGATCGGCGTCGTCCGCGTGCACGGGGACACGCTCGAGGAGATCGACCACACCGACGTCCGCGTCCGCCCTGAGCACCTCGAGCGGGCTGACCCGCGGGCGCTCGCGCTGGGCGGCTACTCGGAGAAGGCCTGGATGGACGCGGCGTCGCTGTCCGAGGCGCTCGACTGGATCGCCCCGCTGCTCGAGGGGGCGACGCTGGCCGGGCACAATGTCTGGTTCGACCGCGCCTTCCTCGACGCGGCCTGGCGGCGAACCGGAGTGACTCCCCCGGAGATGGACCATCACGTCCTCGACACCGCGACCCTGGCCTGGCCGCTGATGGCCGTGGGGCTCGTCGACTCGGTGTCGCTCGCGCCGGTGTGCGAGCGGCTGGGCATCGACGGGAGCGAGCCCCACCGCGCCCTCGCCGACGCGGAGCGGAGCCTGGCGCTGGCCCGCTGCCTGCTCCCCGAGGCGCAGCTCGTCACCCGCATCCGGGCGCTGGAGGCGGACGAGCGGGCCGTGGTGGAGACCATCGTCGAGCGCGTCGATGCCGCCCGCGCGAGCTACGGACCCTGGCGCACCGACGACGGCCGAAGCTACCCG
>JALSIO010000617.1 GCA_026989995.1 Myxococcales bacterium | reverse complement strand
GCGAATCCACCCCGGTCGAGAAGCACGCGACGCCGGCCCTGCCCGAGGACGCACCGCTCGCGGATCGGCGCAACCTCGCCTTTGCGGGGACGACCGTGATCTCCGGACGGGGTGCCGGGCTCGTGGTGGCCACCGGCCCCGCCACCGAGGTGGGCCGCATCGCCGGGCAGCTCGGCACCATCCGGCGGGACCCCCCTCCGCTCATCCGCCGCCTCGAGCGATTCGCCCGGGTGATCGGCATCGCGGTGGGCGGGCTCGCCCTCCTGCTCATCGCGCTCGGTCTCGCCCGGGGCAGCGAGCTGCGCGAGATCGTCCTCGGCGCCATTGCCCTGGCCGTCTCGGCGGTCCCCGAGGGCCTTCCCATCGCACTCACGGTGGCCCTGGCGGTGGCCGTCTCCCGCATGGTCCGGCGCCGGGTGGTGGTGCGGCAGCTGCCCGCCGTGGAGGCCCTCGGAAGCTGCACCGTGATCGCCACCGACAAGACCGGCACCCTCACGAAGAACGAGCTCACCGCGGAGCGGGTGATCGCCGGCCGGACCCGCTTCCGGGCCACCGGCGTCGGCTACGAGCCACAGGGCGAAGTGCTCGCGGGCGAGCGGCCGGCCGTGGCGGCCGAACACCCCGCCCTGCACCGGCTCCTGCGAGCCGCCTGCCTCGCGGGCGAGGCAACGCTCGTCGCGCGCGAGGAGGGGGGATTCGCCTGGTCCGGCGACCCCACCGACGTGGCCCTGCTCTCCCTCGCCATGAAGGCGGGCCTCGAGCCCGAGTCGGTGGCCGAAGCCCATCCCCTCGTGGCCCGGATTCCCTTCGAACCGGAACGGCGCTACGCGGCGAGCTACCACACCGATGGCAGCGGCGCGCTGCTGTGCGTCAAGGGGGCGCCGGAGCGCGTGCTCGATCTCTGTCGCGAAGAGATCCGGAGCGACGGGACCCCCACCCCGCTGGATCGCGCGGCGGCGCTGCGGGCCACGGAGGAGCTGATGGAGGCCGGCTACCGGGTCCTCGCCGTGGCCGACGGCTACCTCCCCGAGCCCCTCCCGCCGGGGGCGGTGCCCCCGGAACCGACCGGGCTCACCTTTCTCGGCCTCGTGGCCATGACCGATCCCCCGCGCGAGGCCGTGCCGAGCGCGCTCGCCCGCTGTCGCACCGCGGGCATCCGGGTCGTCATGGTCACCGGAGACCACGCGGCCACCGCCCGGGCCGTGGCCGCACGGATCGGGCTGCCCGCCGCCCCCGAACAGGTGATCACGGGCCCCGAGCTCGCCCCCCTCGACGACGAGGACCTCGACCGCCGGCTCGTCGGGGTGGCCGTCGTCGCCCGGGCCACCCCGGAGGACAAGCTCCGGGTGGTGCGCAGTCTCCGGCGGGCGGGCGAGCTCGTCGCCGTCACCGGAGATGGGGTCAACGACGGCCCGGCCCTCCGGCAGGCGGACATCGGCGTCGCCATGGGAGGCTCGGGCACCGACGTCGCCCGGGAGGCCGCGGACGTCGTGGTGACCGATGACGATTTCAGCAGCATCGTCGCGGGGATCGAGGAAGGGCGGATCGCCTACGACAACGTGCGCAAGGTGACCTACCTGCTGGTCTCCACCGGTCTCGGCGAGGTGATCCTGGTGGTCGCCGCCGTGGCGCTCGGCCTGCCGATCCCGCTCACCGCTGCGCAGCTCCTCTGGCTGAACCTCGTCACCAACGGCATCCAGGACGTGGCGCTGGCCTTCGAACCGGGCGAGCCCGGGGTCATGGAGCGGGCGCCGCGGCCGCCCCGCGAACGGATCTTCGACCGGCTGATGGTGGAGCGGACGCTCCTCGCCGGCTCCGCCTTCGGCGTGATCGGGCTCGGCGTCTGGTGGCAGGCGGTGGGCGCGGGTCTTCCCATCGAGGCGGCC
>JALSIO010000616.1 GCA_026989995.1 Myxococcales bacterium | reverse complement strand
GCCCCCGGCCGGCCACCGCGACACCGAGGTCGAGCAGCTCCACCGCCCCGCCCCCACCGGAGGAGCCGAGGCGAAGCGCGCGGCGGAAGCCGGTGCGCTCCCGGAGCTCCCGGCGGAGCGCCGCGATCCGCCGCTCCGCCGGTGTGCTCACCTTCGGCCCGAGCCCCTCGAGGTGCGCCGCAACCGCGTAGTCGAGGTCTGCGAGAAGCGGCCGCGTGCTCGCGCGCGACCTCGCCCGCTCGACGTAGAAGGCGGCCCGCCGGCCGAGCCAGCTCGCCAGACGCGGCTCCACGTCCGCCACTCCGAAGCCGCCCGCGACCTCGCGGAGCTCGAGGACCATCCGCGTGCCGTCGGGCCGCCCCGACATCCGGAACTCGGCGAGCGCCACCCGTTCGTCGGCCAGCTTGAGGTGCAGCACGATGGGCTCGGGATCGGGGCCAGGGCCCTGGCGGCAGAGCACGGTCCAGACGCGGTCCCGCCCCCCCGTGGCGTCGAGGAGGAGGAGCCGGCCGATTCTCGCCTCTGCCGGCCGGCGCACCAGGGCTGCCCACGCCTCCAGCCGCCTCGCGAGCTCCTGCCGCGGAAGCGAATCGCGCAGCAGGGGGTGGGCGGCGTCGAAGAGCTCCTCCGCCCGCCGGGCGGCGATCCACCGGAGCGCGCGACGGCCGGCCGCCTCGATGCGGACCCGGAGCTCGTCCGAAATCTCCCGCCCGGTCCGGCAGCCGTATCGGACGGGCTCGTCGGCGCCGGCTGCCCCGGCCACCAGGAGGAGACCGGCCGCGAGCCGAGCGCCGGCTGCAGTGAGCGACCGCCTCCCCCGTCCGGCCCGGGCGGATCGGGGCACGCTAGAGATCGGGCGCGGGGCGCCGCGCCAGCCAGCGCAGGAGCGCGTGGACCGCCTCCACATTGGGCAGCCGCCGGGTGGCCGCGCTCATGGTGTCGGCGCTCCCCACCCGGAAGGTCACGGCGAGGCCCGCCAGGAGCCGGAAGGCGTCCTCGTCGGTCTCGTCGTCGCCGCAGTAGACCACGCGCACCGTCTCCGACCAGGACACGCCGTAGCGCTCGCGAAGCACGTGCAGCACCGCCCGCCCCTTGTCCCAGCCGATGGGCGGCCGCGCCTCGATGGCGGCATGGGCGTCGCGGGCCTGGAAGCCGAAGTCGTTGATCATGGACCGGGCCTGCTCGGCGAGGACCCGCCGCCTCGGCTCGGGGACCGCGCGCACGTGGAAGGTGAGGGTATGCCCCTTTTCCTCCACCCACGCGCCGTCGGCCGCGAGGGTGCGGAGCTTCCGGGCGAGCTCGGCGGTACGCCCCTGGTAGTGGACGAGGTCCTGGTGCTTGAACTCGGGGACGTCGGCGCCGACGATCTCGAGGCCGTGGTTGCCGGCGTAGATGAGCTCCGGAAGCCCGACCATCTGCCGGATGTCGGCCTGGGAGCGGCCGCTCACGATGGCGACGTCGGTATCCGGTCGGGCCGCGACGAGCCTCAGCGTCTCGCGCACGTCCTCGGCGAGCACCGCGTCGCGGGGGTGCTCGCAGAGGGGCACGAGGGTGCCGTCGTAGTCGAGGAAGAGGGCCAGGCGGTGCCGGCTCAGGTACCGACCCAGCCAGGCGCTGAACTCCTCGTCGGAGGGCGGCCGGAGCGCGGCGTGCGCGCTGGCCGCGGCATCGAGGAAGGATCTGGTCCAGCTCACGACGTCGTCCCGGCGCTCGCGCCGGCGAAGCGCTGCCATCCGGCTGCGGCGCTCGGCCTCGTCCATGGTGAGCGCCCGGTGGAGCGCCTCGGCGGTGCCGTCGATGTCGTAGGGGTTGACCAGGATCGCCTCGCGCATGGTCTCCGCGGCTCCGGCGAGCTGGGAGAGGACCAGCACCCCCGGGTCCTCGACCTGGCAGGCCACGTACTCCTTGGCGACGAGGTTCATGCCGTCGCGCAGGGGCGTGATCAGCGCCACGTCCGCGTCTCGGTAGAGCGCCGTGAGTCGGTCCGGGGTGAGGGTGCGGTAGAGATACCGGATGGGAGACCAGGTCGCGGTGGCGAAGCGCCCGTTCACCCGGCCCACCAGCTCGTCGATGTCGCGTTTGAGCTCCCGGTACTCGGCCACCTGGGCGCGGCTCGGCACCGCCAGCTGGAGCAGCACCACGTTCTCCCGGTGGCGCGGGTGGAGCTCGAGCAGCCGCTCGAAGGCCCGGATCCGGTGGGGGATGCCCTTGGTGTAGTCGAGCCGGTCCACCCCGAGCACGACCCGCTCCCGGCGGCCCGCCCGGGCGGGTGCCGCCGAGGCGAGGCCCTCGAAGCGCTCGAAGTCGATGCCGATGGGGTAGGCGCCGACCTGCACGGTGCGGTCGCCGTGCTCGACCAGCAGGTTCTCCTGGTCCACCCGGGCGCCGAGACGCCGTTCCACGCAGTCGATGAAGTTGCGCGCGTATCCGTGCACGTGGAAGCCGATCAGATCACAGGCGAGCATGCCGCGCAGGAGCTGGCGGTCCCAGGGAAGCAGGCGGAAGATGTCGTAGGGGGGGAAGGGAACGTGGAGGAAGAAGCCCAGCCGCACGTCGGGCCGGCCCTGGCGGATGAGGCGCGGCGCGAGCATCAGGTGGTAGTCGTGGACCCAGACGAGATCCGTGTCCTTCGACTCGGCGAGGGCGGCCTCGGCGAAGCGGTCGTTGACGCGCTCGTAGCTCATGAAGTCGCGCTGGTCGAAGCGCGTCAGCGCCGGGAAGGAGTGCAGAAGCGGCCAGAGCGTCCGGTTGCTGAATCCGTGGTAGTAGCGGTCGACGTCGGTGTCGGTGAGGTTCACCGGGGCGATGCGGTAGGGCTTGCCGCCGGAGGAGAGATGCTCGCCGGGGCGAAGCTCGGTGCCCGGCCAGCCGACCCAGGTGCCCCCCCGGGCGCAGAGCGCCGGCTCGAGGGCTGCCACCAGCCCACCCGCGGAGTGGCGCTTCTCGAGCCCGCGGGGACGTCGCTCGACGGTGAAGGGGAGGCGGTTGCTGAGGACGAGAATCGGGCGGCCTGTGTCGTCCCCATTCGGCATCGCCGGGAGCCTAGCGTGAGCGCCCCTCCCGGGCACCGCCGGCCCCTCCGACGGCGGGCAGTGCCCGCGCACGATGGGCCGTCCCGCGTGCCCTTCGAGCGGCGCCTCGCCGCGGCGATCGGCCTCGCGACGCTCGCGCTTCTCGCCGGGTCCTCCGCCGGCGCTGCGATCGGTGCGCCCTTCGGACCGCGTGTGATCCTCCTCTCCCTCGACGGCGTGCGGCCCGAGGACATCCGCGGCGCCGGCCTTCGGAGCTTCGAGGCGCTCCGAAGCGGGGGCGCGTGGGCGGAGCGCCTCGTCCCGGTCTTCCCCGCCAACACCTTCCCCAATCACGCGACACTGGCCACCGGAGCCTGGCCGGAAGGGCACGGCATCGTCGGAAACCGCTTCCTGGATCGCGAGCGGGGGCTCTACGACTACGGTGCCGATCCGAGCTGGCTCGAGGCCGAGCCCCTGTGGGCGGCGGCAGGGCGCCAGGCGGCCCCGGCCGCGGTGTTCTTCTGGGTCGCCTCGGAGGGACGCTGGCCGGGGCAGGCCCGGCTCCACCGCTACCTCGCGCCCTTCGACTCCGGGGTCGGGGAGGCCGAGAAGGTGGACCGGATCCTGTCCTGGCTGGCCGAGGAGGGGGCCGACGCACCACGGCTGATCCTCTCCTGGTGGCGCGGGGTCGACCGGGCCGCCCACCGCCACGGCCCCGGGAGCCCGGAGGCGCGCGCCGCGATGCAGGCGCAGGACGCCGAGCTCTACCGCCTCGTGCAGGAGCTCGAGGCCCGGGGGCATTTCTCCGACACCACGCTCGTGGTCGTGAGCGACCACGGCATGGCCCGGCTCGGCCGGGCCGTCGATCCCGGGGCCCGGCTCGAGGAGGCCGGCATCCGGGCGCGGGTGATCACCGGAGGCGGGGTCGCCTTCGTGTACCTGAGGCGCGCCCCCACGAGGGGAGCGGTGCCGCCGCACCGTGGGACGGCCTCCCCGGAAGGCGCGACGCCCGGGGACGCACGGGCGTCCGACGCGGAGGGGGAGCTCGCGCTGGCCCGACGGGCCGCGCGTGCCCTCCGGGAGCTCCCCGGGGTGCGCGCCTGGCCCACCGCGGAGCTCCCCCCGGAGCTTCACCTCCGCCGGCCCGACCGGGCGGGCGAGGTGATCGCGGTGGCCGAGCCGCCGCTCCACTTCGCGCCCGGCGGCTCGGGGGCCCGGCTCGGCCGTACCCTCCGGCCGCTCGCCGGCGGGCACGGCTACCTGCCCGACCATCCGGACATGGCGGGAATCTTCCTGGCTCGGGGTCGCGGCGTGCCGGTCGGGCTTCGCCTCGAGGCCGTGCGGGCCGTGGACGTGGCGCCGACGGTGGCCGCGCTCCTTTGCATCGCTCCGCCCCGGGATGCCGCGGGCGAAGCCTTGGCCGAGCTCGTCCCGGACGACTGCGACCGCGCGGCGGCGGTCGCCCCCCCTCCTGCAACCGTCCGCGCGCCGCTTCCGTAGGAGAGATGGCCGACGGCGCGCCGGGCCGCTCGGGAGCCGAGGAGGACCGATGCCCCCGAAGACCGCTGCCCGGTCCATCCGCCTGCCCCCGGGCCGGATTCTCGCGGTGCTCGCCACCCTCGGCGCGCTCGCGGCCGGCGGTGGCCCGGCGCGCGCCTTCGACCTCGCACTCTACGAAGACGTGCTCGCGCACTACACGCGGCCGGTGCCCGACCTCGCCGGCGTGCGGGTGGACTACCGGAGCCTCGCAGCAGCGCCGAAGTGGCGTGCGCTCATGGCGAGCCTCCGCGAGGCGGAGCCGTCCCGGCTGGCCACCCGCGACGAGCGCCTCGCCTTCTGGATCAACGCCTACAACGCCCTCGCCATCGACCTCGTCGTCCGTCACTACCCGGTGGAGAGCATCCGGGACCTCGGGAGCCTCTTCCGGCCGGTGTGGAGGCGTTCGGCGGGGGTGATCGATGGACGCCCGGTGAGCCTCCACGAGATCGAGCACCGGATCCTCCGGCCGATGGGCGAGCCGCGGATCCACGGCGCGCTCGTCTGTGCCTCCCTCTCCTGCCCGCCGCTCCGCCGGGAGCCCTACCGCGCGGCCGGGCTTCCCGAGCAGCTCGACGGGAACGTCCGCCGCTGGCTCGGGGACCCCCGCAAGGGCGCGCGGCTCGACCGCACCACGCGCACCCTCCACCTCTCGCGCGTCTTCGACTGGTTCGAGGAGGACTTCGCGCCGGCCGGCGGCGTGGTCGCCTTCGTCGCGCAGTACCTCCCGCCGGCGGAGGCGGCCTTCCTGCGCGCGAACCGCGACGAGATCGAGGTTCGCTTCCTTCCCTACGACTGGCGGCTGAACGACCTCGCCACCGCACCCGGAGCGGAGGAGGAGGACGCATCCGGCCCCCGGAGCCGGGGCTCGGGCGAGGGCTCCCGGAGGGCCTCCTCCCGGAGCCGCAGCACGGCGGGGTGATGCGGAGAGAGCGCGCAGGCGGGATCGGCGACGGCGGCGTCGCCCGTGAGCGCAAAGGCCTGGCATCGGCAGCCGCCGAAATCCCGGTGCCGTTGGTCGCAGCCGGCACAGGGCGCGCGCATCCACGCCTCCCCGCGGAAGGCGTTCATGCCGGGCGCCTCCTCCCAGCAGGCGACGAGACCCCGCTCCTTCACGGACCAGAACTCGAGCCCGGGAATCGAGGTGGCGGCGTGGCAGGGGAGCACCAGCCCGTCGGGGCGGACCACCGCCGTCTTCCGGCCCCACCCCCCCATGCAGGGCTTCGGGCGCCCGGCGAGGAGGTCCGGCAGCACGAAGACGATCTCGATCCCCCCGCGGGCCCGCTCCTCCGCCACCACCGCGGCCGCCTCCGCGAGCTGCCCGGGCCGCGGGAGGAGGGCCCCGCGGTTGAGCAGCGCGAATCCGTGGTACTGGGTGTTGGCGAGCTCGAGCCGCTCCGCGCCGAGCTCCCGCGCGAGCTCCACGAAGCGCCGCACCCGCCCGAGGTTCCGGCGGTGCAGCACGGCGTTCAGGACCAGCGGGAGCCCGAGCTCCCGAACGCGCCGCGCGAAGGACAGCTTCTCCTCCCGATGGGAGCGTCCGGCAATCCACCGGGCTCCCTCGTCGTCCACGTCCTGGATGGAGAGCTGCACGCTCCGCAGTCCCCGGGCCCGGAGCTCGGGAAGGATCCGGAGCGCCCGACCCACTCCCGCGGTGACGAGGTGCGCGTACAGCCCCGCCCCGGCGGCGGCCTCCACGATCTCCGGGAGGTCCCGGCGCGCCGTGGGCTCCCCACCCGAGAGCCCCACGTGGAGGGCACCGAGCCCGGCGGCCTGCCGGAAGGCCGCGCGCCAGTCCTCGGCACCGAGGCACTCCTCCACGGAGGCAAAGTCCAGTGGATTCGAGCAGTAGGCGCAGCGGAGGGGGCAGCGGTAGGTGAGCTCCGCCACCAGGTTGAGCAGGCGCGGGGTGCTCAAGCGGCGTGCTCGAGGACGCCGAGGTGCAGCATCTCCCGCACGAAGGCGTCCACCTCCCCGGCGACGTCCTCGGCCCCGGGACGGCGCCGGGCCATCTCGACCACGAGGCCGTCGAGCCCCCGGCTCCCATCGGCGAGCTCGAGAATCTCCCGCGCGGTGGCGTTGAGCTCGACGGCGCGTTCCGGAAGCACGGCCATCCCTCCGCCGGGCGGCGCAGCCGGGTGATCCCGCAGCAGCACGCGGGAGGCGACGCGAAGTGGCCGGGAGCCCTCCTCGACGGCGTCGAGCAGCCCCCAGAGGATCTCGCACTTCCGCTCGAGGGCGCGGAGGACCCGACCCTGTGCCTCCGCGGTGCGCGCGTGCTCGAGCACGAAGGCGAGGCCGAAGCGCGCGTCGCGGGGCGCCTGCTCGGTGCGGGTCTCGAAGTAGCGGAGCCCCTCGGACGCCACCCAGGGATAGTGGCGGCGGAAGGCCTCGATGCGCACCCGCATGATCTCGCCTGCCGCGCGCTCGGTGAGCGAGGCGGCCACGCTCTCGAGCAGGTCGTGACCGGCGACGAACTCGACGTAGGCGTCACAGGCCCGGCGCACGCCCGGGAGCACCGCGCGGAGGCCGGCCACCTCGTCGCGGTCGAGCCCCACCGCCTCCGCGAGGCGAAGCCAGAGCTCGAGCCCGCCCTCGCCGGGCGCGCGCCCGTCGTGGTCGTGCAGCCGGCGCACCCACTCCCGCCGGAAGGCCGGATCGGTGGCCTTGGCCAGGATCACGCTGTCCTTGGTGGGGATCCGGGTCTGGTAGTAGTACCGGTTGCGCACCCAGCAGCGGAGCTCCTCCGGGGAGAGCTCGCCCGCGTGCATGCGCAGGTTGAAGGGGTGCCGGTGGTGGTAGCGCTCGTCGAGTACCGCGAGGAGCCGGGCCTCGAGCTCCTCCGGTGCGAGCGGCGACGCGGGAGCCGCCGCCGCCCGGCCGCCGGCCGGCGAGCCCTCGGAGCGCCGCCCGGTCAAAGCGCGACCTCGACCCCGTCCCGGGCGATCTCGAGGCCTGCCTCGAGGACGCGGCGCTCTGCGTCGGATCCCTCCTCGAGCACCGGGTTGGTGTTGTTCATGTGGATGTAGAGGCACCGGGTGCCGATGCCGGCCAGCGCCTCGAGACTTCCCCCCGGGCCGGTCACGGGCACGTGCCCCATGGCGAAGGCGTCCGGTGCGCCGGGCCGGTAGGCGCGCAGTTCCTCGGCGGTGAAGAAGGTCCCGTCGACGAAGGCGCAGTCGGCCTCGCGGATCTCGGCGAGGGTGCCGGCATCGAGCTCCCGGATCCCGGGCACGTAGACCAGCCGGCGCCCCGTACGGCGCTCGGTGATCCGAAGCCCGCAGGTCGCCTCCGGCCGGTAGGCCACCCGCTCGCCGAGCCAGGTCGGGACCTTCCCGGGGACTGGAAAGAAGCGCGCGCCGAGGGCGCCCGTGGCGTCGAGGTCCACCTCCTCGTCGAGGCCGGCCCCGGTCCACACCGGTGCCACGAGGCCGAAGGCCGCATTGTGCTCCACCACCGCGTCGCGGACCCAGCGGGTGGAGAGGATCCGGTAGGAGAGCGCCTCCCGCAGCACCAGCAGGCCCAGGACGTGGTCGAGGTCGGCATTGGTGACGACCACGGTGTCGAGGGGAAGATCGCGGGTCCCGGGCCGCGGGTGCAGACCGGGAAAGGCGGCGAACTGCCAGCGGATGTCGGGGCTCGCGTTCAGCACCGACCAGCGCGCCCCGTCGGCGGAGACGGCGAGGCTCGGCTGCGTGCGCGGCGGCACCTTCGGGTCGCCGGCCCGCGCGCGCACGCAGTTGGGGCACCCGCAGTTCCACTGGGGAAGCCCCCCGCCGGCGCAGCAGCCGAGCACCCGGATCCGCATGGGGCGAGAATAGCCGGGGACCGGGGCCGAGGGCGCGCCCCGCCGGGCGGCGGCCCCCCGGCCCCCGCGAGACCGGGGGGCCGCCGCCGGGCGGGCGTGGCCCCGGGGTCCTCAGGGGATGCGTGCGACGCCGCCGCCGCGGACCGCCACGAGGGCGACCACGGCGAGCATCGACGCCCCGGCCCCGGCGCACACCCTCGGCGCGCCGACGGCTCCCGCGAGCACGCCGGCGAGCACGTTCGACACCGGCGCCATCCCGAGCAGCGCCAGGAAGTAGACCGCGAGGACCCGGCCCCGCTGCCGTTCCGGAACTGCCTCCTGGAAGAGCGTGCGACTCATGTTCAGGAAGAGGGAACCGGCGAGCCCCCACCCGAGGATGGCCAGCAGGAACACCGGAAAGGGAGGCGACGAGGAGATCAGCCCCAGCGAGCCGGCACCACAGGCGAGTCCGGCGAGCAGCGCGCGCCCCCGGTGCCCGGGCGCGCCCCGGGCGAGGAGCGCAACCGATCCCGCGATGGTCCCGAGCGGAAACATCATCATCGCGAGTCCGAGGGAGGAGACGCCGGCGTGGTACACGTCCCGAACCAGCACGGGCGTGAGGGTGAAGTAGGGCCCCATGAAGAAGAGCCCGTTGGCCGCGACCAGGACCGCGATGGGGAGCAGCCGGGGCGAGCGCGCGACCTCGGCAAAGCCCTCGCGCACGTCCGCGAGGGCCGCGCGGAGCCTCGCCCCCGCCGACGCGGGGGCAGCGGCGGCAGCGGCCCCGAGCGCCACCCCGGCGGGGCCGTCGGGCTCCGGTGGGGGCAGACGCCCCAGCACCGGGGCCCCGAGCGCCGCGAAGCCCGCCATCAGCACCAGCGCGCTCACCGATCCCAGCCATTCGGCCGCCCCGCCGAGCGCGGCTCCGAGCGCCGTGGCGGTGAACTGCACCAGGGTGGTGGCCGTGACCGCCCGGGCGAGATCCCGCCGGCCGACCTGGTAGAGCAGCGCCTCCCGGATCGGGAGCGCCACCGCGTGGAGCGTGCCGAAGAGGAAGGCATAGGCGATCAGCAGGGCAAGGCCGAGCAGACCGACCCACACCACGGCCGCGAGTCCGAGCACCAGCCCGGCGGCAGCCAGATGGCAGGCCGCCAGCAGCCGCCGCCGGTCGCCCCGGTCGGCCACGGCGCCGCCCACCACCACGAAGAGCGCTGCCGGGAGGATCTGCGCCATCTGCGCGGTGCCCACCCAGGAGGGCGCCGCGCGCAGGTCTCCCACCACCAGCCAGGAGAAGACGACGCCCTGCATGCCATGGGCCAGAAACCAGGAGGCCACCGCCACCGCGAAAAGCCCGTAACCCTGCCCCGACACGCTCCGTCCCCGCCTCCGGCCGCTCCGCGGCCGTCACCGAGGGCGGCGGCCTGCGCGGGCAGAGGGTAGGCTATGCCGCCCATGTCCCCGCCGCGCTTCGAGAAGGTGGTGCCGCTCCCGCGCTTTCCGGAGCTCGAGGCCGGAATCCGCGAGTTCTGGAGGCGGAAAGACGTCTTCCGGCGCACCCTCGCCCAGAGGGAGGGGGCGCCCCGCTTCGTCTTCTACGAGGGCCCGCCCACCGCCAACGGCATGCCCCACAACGGGCACGTCCTCACACGGGTCATCAAGGACGTCTTCCCCCGCTACAAGACCATGCGCGGCTTCCACGTCCCCCGGAAGGGCGGCTGGGACACCCACGGCCTGCCGGTGGAGATCGAGGTGGAGAAGTCCCTCCGGATCTCCGGCAAGGCCGCCATCGAGGCCTACGGGGTCGAGCCCTTCGTGCGGCAGTGTCTGGAGAGCGTCTTCCGCTACACCGCCGAGTGGGAGGAGCTCACCGACAAGCTCGCCTTCTGGGTCGACCTCGAAGACGCCTACGTCACCTTTCACGAGAGCTACGTCGAGAGCGTGTGGTGGGCGCTCTCGGAGCTCCACCGGCGGGGGCACCTCTATCGCGGCCACAAGGTCGTCTGGTGGTGGGCCCAGGGTGGGACCGTGCTCTCCGCTGCGGAGGTCGGCGAGGGCTACCGCACCGTCGACGACCCTTCCGTCTACGTGCTCCTCCCGCTCGAGGACGAGCCGGATCTCCATCTCGTGGTGTGGACCACGACGCCGTGGACCCTCCCGAGCAACACCTTCGCCGCGGTTCGCCCCGAGGTCGAGTACGCCATCTGCCGCGACGGGGACCGGCGACTCGTCGTCGCCGAGCCACTCCGGGAGGCCCTCGAGGCGACCCTCTCCCGGGAGCTCCCGGTGCTGCGACGCATCCGCGGCGAGGAACTGGTCGGGCGGCGCTACCGCCCCCCCTTCGACTGGTTCCGGGATCATCCCGCGGCGGACCGGATCTTCCGGGTGGTTGCGGCGGACTTCGTCGAGCTCGATGCCGGAACCGGCATCGTGCACATCGCGCCGGCCTTCGGCGAGGTGGACTTCGATCTGCTGCGCCGGGAGCAGGAACGCGACCCGGAGGTCCCGCTGCTCTGCGCGGTACGACCCGACGGCACCTTCGATCCGGCGGTGGCCACGGCGGAGCTTCTCGGCCGCTTCGTGAAGGACTGCGACCGGGACCTGATCCGGGAGCTTCGGGGTCGGGGGCTCCTGCTCCACGCGGGGACCATCCGCCACGAGTATCCCTTCTGCGTGCGCTCCGAGAGCGATCCGCTCATCCAGTACGCCCGACCCGCCTGGTACATCCGAACCTCCGCCCACGTGGAGGAGGCCCTGGCCCAGAACGCCCGGATCCGCTGGCTCCCGGAGCACATCCGCGACGGCCGCTTCGGCGACTTCCTGCGCAACAACGTGGACTGGGCGCTCTCCCGGGAGCGCTACTGGGGGACGCCGCTGAACCTCTGGATCAACGACGAGACCGGCGCCATCGATGCCCCGGCCTCGGTGGCCGAGATCCTGGAGCGCAACCCCCGGGCCTTCGACGGCTTCGAGGAGGCCAGAGCGCGCGATCCCTCCCTCTCGCCGCATCTGCGGGTCCACAAACCCTGGATCGACCAGGTCACCTGGACCCGTCCCGGGGAGCCGGGGGTCTACCGCCGGGTCCCGGAGGTGATCGACGCCTGGTTCGACTCCGGCGCGATGCCCTTCGCCCAGTGGGGATGGCCCCACCGGGGCCACGAGGAGTTCCAGCGGTCCTTTCCCGCGGACTTCATCAGCGAGGCCATCGACCAAACCCGCGGCTGGTTCAACTCGCTGCTCTGGATCTCGACGCTGCTCTTTCCGGAACGCGACAAGCCCCACCCCTACCGCACCTGCCTCGTGCTCGGGCACGTCTGCGACCGGACCGGGCGCAAGGAGTCCAAGAGCAAGGGGAACTACACCCCCCCGGACGTGATCCTGGACCGCGTGCGGCTCGAGTTCGCGGTCGCCGAGGCCGAGGAGCTCCCCCCGCCGGGCGTGGCGCGGGTCGCCCGGGAGGACTACGAGGGGCTCGACCTCCGGGGCGAGAGGAGCCGGGTGCGCGCCTACCCGCCCGGGCAGGAGAATCGGGCCGTCGACCTCGATCTCGAGCCCGCCGAGCTGCCGCGCCGCGTGGTGCTCCTCGCCCGGGAGGACCGCGCGCGCCTCGGACGGGAGCTCGCCCCCCATGGCCTCGGCACCCGCCCCGGCGAGGTGCCCGACCTCCCGCAGACCGCGCGGCTCGTGGTGGAGGATCCGGCCTCCCCGGCTCCGGGTGCCGACGCCTTCCGGTGGTTCTTCTTCTCGGCCGGTCCGCCCTGGAACCCCACCCGCCACTCGCTCGGTGCGGTGCGGGCGAGCCAGCGGGAGCTCCCGCTGAAGCTTCGGAACGTCTTCTCCTTCTTCACGATCTACGCCAACATCGATGGCTTCGACCCGGCCTCGGAGGCAGCCCGCCGGGGCCGGCGACCGGTCGGAGAGCGGGCGCTCCTCGACCGCTGGATCCTCTCGGAGCGGGAGCTCGCCACCCGGGAGGTCATCCGGCGGATGGACGACTTCCACCTCTACGAGGCGACCCAGGCGCTCACCGACCTCGTGGACGGGCTCTCGAACTGGTACGTGCGCCGGAGCCGGGAGCGCTTCTGGGCCGAGGGCCTCGGGCAGGACAAGCTCGATGCCCACTGGACCCTCTACGAGTGCCTGGTGGGCCTCGCGCGACTCCTCGCCCCCTTCCTGCCCTACGCCACCGAGGAGATGTGGCAGAACCTGGTGCGCGGCCCCTTCGGTGAAGCGGAGCCCCTGAGCGTGCACCTCGCGGACTATCCGGAGCCCGACCCCCAGCTCATCGACGAGGCGCTCTCCCGCACCATGCGGCTCCTCCGGGAGCTCGCCTCGCTCGGGCTCCAGGTCCGCACGGCCCACAAGCTCAAGGTGCGCCAGCCCCTCGCCGCCGCCGAGATCGCCCTCGCCGAGCCCGAGCTGCGCCCCGCGCTCGAGGAGCACGTGGAGCTGCTCGCCGACGAGCTGAACGTCCGCCGCATCCACTTCCTCGAGAAGCCCGACGCCTACGTCCACTACCGGGTCCGCCCGAACTTCCGCGCCCTCGGCCCCCGGGTGGGCCGCCGCATGCCCGCCCTCAAGCGCGCCCTCGAGGAGGCCGAGGGGGCCCGGCTCCTCGCCGAGCTCGAGCGCCAGGGCCGCGTACGCCTCGAGGTGGACGGCGAGACCCTCGAGCTCGGCCCCGGGGAGATCTCCGTGGCCCTCGAGGCCCGGGAGGGCTACGCGGCCGCCGCCGGCCGCGCGGGCGTGGTCGTGCTCC
>JALSIO010000615.1 GCA_026989995.1 Myxococcales bacterium | reverse complement strand
GCCGAAGCCAGGCTCGCCGTGGGGCGGGAGGTCCTCGCCCGCATCGCCGGCGGGCGCCCCCTCGCCGAGACCCTCGATCTTCTCGCCCGCCGCATCGAGGCCGAGCTCCCGGCCGGGCGCTGCTCGATCCTCGCCCTCGACGTCGAAGGCGGCACCCTGCACACCACCGCAGCGCCGAGCCTTCCCGCCGCCTACTCCGAGGCCATCGACGGGCTCGCCGTCGGCGAGGGCGCCGGCTGCTGCGGCACCGCGGCCTGGCGCAACGAGGTCGTGATCGCGGCCGACACCTTCACCGATCCGCTCTGGCGCGACTTCCGGGAGCTCGCGCGCCGCTACGGGCTGCGGGCCTGCTGGTCCGTGCCGATCCGCGACTCGAGGGGATGCGTGCTCGGCACCTTCGCGATCTACCACCCCCAGGTGCGCAGCCCGGAGCGATACGAGATGGCGATCGTCTCCGAGGCCGCCCACCTCGCCGCGATCGCCCTCGAGCGGGCGCGGAGCGAGGCCCGGCAGCAGGAGCTCGAGGAGCAGGTGCGCACGGCCCAGAAGCTCGAGAGCCTCGGACTGCTCGCCGGTGGCATCGCCCACGACTGGAACAACCTCCTCGTGCCGATCCTCGGCCACGCGGAGCTCCTCGCCGAGTCCCTGGGCGGGCGCCCGGAGGCCGCCATGGCGCGGGAAATCGAAAAGGCCGCGCGGCGGGCGGCAGAGCTCGCGCAGCAGATGCTCCTCTACGCCGGGCGGCGGCAGGGACGCACCGAGCGCATCGATCTCGCCGCGCTCGTGGGCGAGCTCGAGAGCCTGCTGCGCGCGGCCGCACCCCCCTCCATCCGGCTCGAAGTCGACGCCGGCGAGCCCGCGCCGGTCGAGGGCCATGCCGCGCAGCTGCAGCAGGTCCTCCTGAACCTCGTGTCCAACGCCGTGGAGGCCATCGGCGGGCGGCCCGGCCGGATCGCGGTGCGCGTCCGCATCGGCCCGGTGGGGCGCGATCGCCTCGAGCGGGCCCTGCTCGGGGAGGGGCTCACCCCCGGGCGCTACGCCGTGCTCGAGGTCGGCGACGACGGACCGGGGATCCCGGACGAGCTGCGCGGGAGGATCTTCGACCCCTTCTTCAGCACCCGGGGAGCCGGCCGCGGCCTCGGGCTCTCCATCGTCTTCGGCGTGGTCCGCAGCCACCGGGGGGCCGTGGAGCTCGAGAGCGGAGCTTCCGGGACCTGCTTCCGCGTGCTCCTCCCGGCGGCGGAGTCCGTCGCCGAGGAGGGCAGCACCCCCGCGCCCGTCCCCCCGGCGGCCCGAGCACCCCGGGGAGGCACGGCCCTCGTGGTCGACGACGAGCCGCCCGTCCGCGGGGTGTTGCGGCGCTACCTCGAGGCCTGGGGCTTCCGGGTGCTCGAAGCCTCCGGCGGAGAGGAGGCGCTCGCCGTGTTCCGCCGCCACGTGGGCGAGATCGACCTCGCCATCGTGGATCTCAGCATGCCGGATCTCGACGGCCGCACGGTGCTCGAGCGCTTCGCGGCCCTCGACGAGCGCCCCCACCTCGTGCTCGCCACGGGCCACGATCCGGAGAAGGGGCGCGGTGCCCCCTGCCGCTGGCCGGTGCTGCGCAAGCCCTTCGACCGGGCGGAGCTCGAGGAGGTCCTCCGCCGGGCCGCGTGCCACCGGGCCGCGCCCCACGAGGGAGGCGGCTAGGCCCGCCCGCCTCCGGGCGGCACGCGCTCGGGGGCCGGCGGCCCGGGGCGCGCGGAGGTGCCGGTCCAGCCGGATGCCCCGGCGAGATCGGGGCGGTACCCGGGGTGCCGCTCCGGCCATCCGGAGAGTGCCTGCATCGAGCGCTCGTTCTGCCGGTTGATGAACCGGCAGATGGGCCCCTCGAAGAGCCGCCCGGGGAACCGGCCGAGG
>JALSIO010000614.1 GCA_026989995.1 Myxococcales bacterium | reverse complement strand
CGTCCCCCTCGAACAGCTCGGACTTCCCAAGGTGCTCGAGAGCTTCGCGGAGCTCTCGAGCGGGCTGGTGCTGGTGACCGGCGCGACGGGAACCGGGAAGTCGACCACCCTGGCCGCGCTCATCGATCGCATCAACCGGACCCGGGCGGCCACCATCCTGACCCTCGAGGACCCGGTCGAGGTCCTGCACCAGAGCCAGCGGTCGCTGGTGGTCCAGCGGGAGCTCGGCAGTGATCTCCGGAGCTTCGGCGAGGGCCTCAGGGCGGCGCTCCGGCAGGATCCGGACGTCATCCTCGTGGGGGAGCTCCGCGATCCGGAGACCATCTCCCTGGCCCTCGAGGCCTCGGAGACCGGCCACCTGGTGTTCGGGACGCTGCACACCCGGAGCGCGGCGCAGACCATCAGCCGCGTCCTCGACGTCTTCCCCCCCGAGGCGCACCGGCAGGTGAGCAATACCCTCGCCGAGAACCTGCGCGCCGTGATCAGCCAGGAGCTCGTGCGGGCGGCGGACGGGCGGGGGCGGCGCGCGGCGGTTGAGATCCTGGTGGTCACACCCGCCGTGGCGCGGCTCGTCCGCGAGGGACAGACCTTCAAGATCCCCGATCTCATCCAGTCGGGGGGCGGCGTGGGCATGCAGCTCATGGACCGGGCCCTGCTCAAGCTGGTGCAGGCCGGCGAGGCGGACCCGGACCACGCCTTCGAGCTCGCTTCGGACAAGCGGCCTTTCCTGCCCTTCGTGACGGCACCGCTTTCCGCCGCCGAGACCGCGGCCGCGGGTGCCCGGGCCCTCGGAGGCGGCGCATGAGCCGGATCGACGCCTTCCTCGAGCTCGGCGTGAAGCAGGGCGGCTCCGACATCCACCTGGTGTCCGGCCAGCCGCCGCGCATCCGCATCCACGGCGCCGTGGAGCCCGTCCGCTTCCGGGAGCTCTCGGTGGAGGACGTGAACCGGATGCTCGGCGAGCTGCTCACGGACGCGCTGCGCGCGGAGCTCGAGGAGCGCCGCTCGGTGGACTTCGCCTACCCCGTGGAGGGAATCGGGCGCTTCCGCGTGAACGTCTTCCACCATACCCGTGGGCTCGGTGCCGTCTTCCGGGTGATCCCCGAGGAGGTGACACCCCTCGAGGAGCTCGGCCTTCCGGACTCCGTGACCGCGCTCGCCACCCGGGGCAAGGGCCTCACCCTGGTGACCGGTCCCACCGGCTCGGGAAAGTCCACCACTCTCGCCGCCATCGTCGACCGCATCAACCGCACCCGCCGCGGGCACATCATCACCATCGAGGACCCGATCGAGTTCGTGCACCCGTTCAAGAAGTGCGTGGTCACCCAGCGCGAGATCGGATCCCACGCGCCGAGCTTCGCGGAGGCGCTGCGCAACGCGGTCCGTGAGGACCCCGACGTGATCCTGGTCGGGGAGGTGCGGGACCTCGAGACGATCTCGCTCGCGCTCACGGCGGCGGAGACCGGGATCCAGGTCCTCGCCACCCTCCACACGAGCGGTGCGGTGCGCACCATCGACCGCATCATCAACGTTTTCCCCGCCCGCCGCCAGGACCAGGTGCGCGCCATGCTCGCGGAGAGCCTGCGGCTGATCGTCTCCCAGCAGCTGGTTCGAACCGCCGACGGGCAGGGCCGCATCCTGGCGGCCGAGGTCATGGTCAACACCCCGGCCATCGCCTCCATGATCCGCTCGGGCAAGGCCCACCAGCTCGCCTCGGCGATCCAGACCGGCGGGTCGGCGGGAATGCAGAGCCTCGATTCACAGCTCCGCAGGCTGGTGGAAGGCGGGGCCATCTCGGGGGAGGAGGCCTGGCGCCACGCCCTCGACAAGGCGCCCTTCGACACCTACGCCGCTCGCAGGGAGGTCGCATGATCGAGATTCCCCGGCCGCTACCGGCCGTC
>JALSIO010000613.1 GCA_026989995.1 Myxococcales bacterium | reverse complement strand
GCCCGCTCCCACGCGGGCGGGCGGCGTCGACCCTTCGAACCATGGCTCGCTCGGCTCCCCTCCGGGTGCAGGTCGTTTCCCGCCGCGAGGATAGCCCGGAGCCGTCATCCCTCCCGCACCGGATCCATCCTGGGGTAGACTGGCCGGGCGGAAGGGGAGGAGCGCCATGGCCACCGCCGAGACCGAGACCCCGAAGCCCAACCCGGACCCCGCGACCGGCGAGGTCGACCTCTTCGACGCCGACTTCGCCCGCTGTCCCCACGCCGTCTACGCGAGGCTGCGGGCGGAGCTCCCGGTGGCGCGCCAGTCGTTCATCGGAAACCCGGTGATCTCGCGCTACGAGGACGTGATGTGGGCGCTGCGGCACCCCGAGATCTTCTCCTCGGAGATGGACCTCGAGATGGCCCTCGGCACCGAGCGCCCCATGATTCCCCAGCAGATCGACCCGCCCCGCCAGACGCGCTTCCGGAAGCTCCTCGACCCCCTCTTCTCCCGGAAGCGCATGCAGGACCTCGAACCGGACATCCGCCGCCACGCCCGCGACCTGATCGAGGGCTTCGCCGGGCGCGGATCCTGCGAGTTCCACCGGGAGTTCGCCGTGCCCCTCCCCTGCACCGCCTTCCTCCGGCTGCTCGGCCTCCCCGCGGAGGAGCTCGACCTCTTCCTCGAGCTCAAGGACGGGATCATCCGGCCTCCGGCGCCGCCCGACCGGGCCGCGGAGCTCCGCACGCAGACCGGTCGGCGCATCTACGCCTACTTCGACCAGGCCCTCGACGAGCGGCTCGACCGCCCCCGGGAGGACCTGCTCACCTGGCTCACGACCACCGAGCTCGACGGGCGCCGGCTCACCCGCGAGGAGATGCTCGACATCTGCTTCCTGCTGCTGCTCGCCGGCCTCGACACGGTGACGGCCACCCTCGGGTGCAGCATCGCCTTCCTGGCCTCCAACCCGGCCCACCGCCGCCGGCTCGTGGAGGATCCCGCGCGCATCGACGCCGCCGTGGAGGAGCTGCTGCGCTACGAGACCCCCGTGACCGCGGTGCCCCGGGTGCTCAAGCGGGATGTGGAGGTCGCCGGCGTGCAGCTCGAGAAGGGGCAGCTCGTCACGCTGCTGCTCGGCGCGGCCAACACCGACGAACAGCGCTTTGCGCGGGCGGACCAGGTGGACTTCGACCGGGAGCGGAACAAGCACATCGCCTTCGGCGCCGGACCTCATCGCTGCCTCGGCTCCCACCTCGCGCGGATGGAGCTGCGGGTGGCGCTCGAGGAGTGGCATCGGCGGATCCCGGAGTACCGCATCGCCCCCGGCGAGGTTCCCCTCTACACTCCCGGGATCCGGGAAGTCCGCCACCTGCCGCTCGTCTTCGGCCCGGAGGCCTGAGGGTGCGCCGGGCGGGGCGGAGCCAGCCGGCGCGCGGAGGAGGAGCATGAAGATCCGTCTCGACCGGGAGGCCTGCGTCGGCCACGGCCGCTGCTACGAGCTCGCCCCGGATGTCTTCGAGGAGGACGAGCGCGGCCACTGCCGCCTCCGCTTCGAGACAGTTCCCCCGGAGCTCGAGGAGCAGGCCCGCCTCGGCGAGGCCAACTGCCCGGAGGACGCCATCACCCTCGAGGGCGAGGGCTAGACCGCATCTTCCGCAGGCCCGCATCCCGATCGGGGCGGACCCCCGCCCGAGGGAGCGGGGACGTTCCCCCGATCAGGCGCCGCTTGCCGCCGCGAGGGCCCGCCCCGCGGCCGACAGCACGTCCCCCTCGGCGGCCGTGAGCCAGCCCCGGCGCACCGCGAGGTCCACGAAGCGCACGAAGCGCGTCATCCTCCGCGCGTGCAGATCGGGGCGTCCCCGCGCCGCCGCGCGCTCCGCCGCCCGAAGCCGGTTGCACAGGGCACGGGCCTTGCCGCGGGACCCGTCGTTGAAGCGCGTGGCGAGGACGCAGAGATCCCGGTGGGTCGCCACCACCCGCACCGACGCGGTCGCGGTCCCGACATTGCCCGCCCGATCGGTGGCCGAAGCCGTGAAGGTGGTGGTGCCCACGCCGAGTTCCCAGGCCGGACGGGTGGCGTCCGCGCACGCGCTGTGCGCGATCCCCGATTCCCCGTCGGCGGCGCTGCAGCGGATGGAGACGAGATCCAGGATCCCGTACTCGCCGGCTCCCTCGAGGGTCACGGTGGGCGGAATCCGATCCACGAAGATGCCGTCCACCGCGAGAACGGCCTCGTGGCCCAGGAGATCGCGCACCGAGACGGTCACGCCCTGGTCGGCACCGCTCGAGGCGAAGGTCACCGGCGCGGGACATCCGCCCTCGAGACCCACGCCCTCGTCGCGGCAGGGGAAATCCACCGTCACGGGCTGGTTGGCCCAGGTCCCGGGCGTGTAGGGGGCCCCGCCCGAACGCATGCGCGCCTCGAGGGACGGGGGGCGGGTGTCCACGCGAACCCGGACCGAGGCCCTCGCCGTGTTCCCGGCCACATCCCGCGCTTCGCCCGCCACGGAAAGGTCGCCATCGGAGATCGGGATGGGATCGGGGCAGACTGCGAGGCCCGACGCGGACCCCGCGGGCAGATCCTCGCAGGTGAAGCGCACCGTCACCGGCTCCGCGACCCAGCTCCCCGTGGCGTAGGGTCCACTTCGGGTCTCGGCGAGGACGCCGATCGTCGGTGGCGTCCGGTCGATCCAGATGTCGGCGACCGTGGCGATCGCGACGTTGCCCGCGACGTCCCGCCCGGCGAAGCTCGCCGAGGAGACGCCCTCGGCCTCCAGCGACCGGGGCGGGTCGCAGTCGGCCACGCCCGAGGCCGAATCGGAGCACACGGGGGTCGCCTGTACGGGAAACCGAGTCCAGTTTCCCGGGAAGTAGGTGCGGCCGCCGGAAACGAGCTCCACGCGCACCGAGGGCGGCGTCGCATCGATCCGAACCTCTCCGAAATCGACCGTGGCCGTGCGCCCTTCGACGTCCGTGGCGGTGAACGCATGGCTCGGGTAGACGCCGTCGGAGTTGCGGACGATGGGGTCGGAGCAGATCACACCGCGGGAATCGTCGTCGCAATGCGGCGTAAGCACCACCGGATCGGCGCTCCAGGTCCCCGCGACGTAGGGCACCGGACACCCCGGGGTGAAGGGGCACGCCTCGACGGTGATCGTCGGGGGATCCCGATCGGGAACCTGGACCGTCAGGGTGTCGCGCAGGGCGACCCCGCGGGAGTTCACGCAGGTTCCGATGAACGTCTCCGTCCTCTTGCCGGTAAACGCGAAGACGGGTGTCCCGGGAAACTCGCTCCCCGGGAATCCCGCGGTCGAGGCCTCGAGGCCCGAAACCAGGAGCGGGAGCGCCGGATCGACCAGGATCTCCGCGCGCCCGCCGCCGTCGATCGCGACGGGGGGAATGCCCGCGTATTGCGGACGGGCGAGCACCCGGCGGCCGTCCGGGGGAGCGGGAACCAGGAGGGGGAGGAAAGGTCCGTACCGACCCGGAGCCGATTCGATCCGGACGTAGGGCTCCGGAACCCGAAGCAGCTGCCCCGAAACGGCTCCGGTACCGCAATCGAGGCGCACCGACGTGGTCCCATCCGGAAGTCGCCCGGAGGTGAGGGAGATGGAGAGGTCCCGCACGGCGATCTGGTTCATCTCGATGGCGACTTCGGGGAGATCGGAGTCCTCGAGAAAGTCTCCGTTCAGGATGTTGAGGTTCGCCTGGAGATGGTTGCCGCGGTCGTCCGCGGCGTAGCGATCCCGCAGCTCGTCGAGCAGCCACTCCTGCTCCGCGAGTCCCGGACGCGGCGCCACGGCGCACGGCCCGCCCTGGTCCGCTGCGATCGTGGTGTAGGTGGTCGCCACCGACACGTTGTAGAGACCGAAGGCGCGCTCCGTCTGATCCTTGCGGCCGGCTCCCTTGAGCCGTTTCCGCACCGCCTCCTCGATGCGGCCCAACATGAACTCCCAGTAGCACCAGTGGGGGTAGTATCCGAGCAGGTCGGCATTGATCGTGGTGGGGAGCACCGTTCCGGGCGGCTCGGGCGGTGCCGAGGTCTTCTGGGTCCACCCCTCGAACGGCGCCGACCGGCCGGTGAGGCGCCGATAGGCGTCGGCGCACGCGGGCCAGAAGACGATCATCTGGGGGCCACCCGGCAGGTCCCAGATGTCGCCCACCGTGGAGGTGGGGGCGAAGCGACCCGGATTCTGGTAGCGGTCGCCCTCCCGAAGGGAGAGGACGGTGGAGACGCCCCCCGGGTCCCAGACGGACATCCCCTCCCGGACGGGGGCGGCGGCGTCGTTCAGGGGATGCACCCCGTTGCGTTCGGGCTCCCGCAGGTAGGCTGCCCGCCGGATGTCGGTGGGGCGGATGAACTTCCCCCAGTTCTCGTCCACGAAGCGGCGGCAGATCGCATCGAACTCCCGGCGGAAGTGCCCGACGAGCGGATCGCAGAGCGTCTGGGCACCGGAGGGGTCTCCGTCGTAGGTGCGAACGTCGAGGATCACGATCTCACGCGGGTTGCGGGCCAGAAAGGCCAGAACGCCCCGACCCCCGTCGAAGAGGATGTCCCGCATGCGGTAGTCGGTGAACCAGATGTTGTGGTACGAGGTCCAGTCCTGGACCTTGGGATGGCAGTTCCACGCGAACCGGAGGTCGAGGTAGCGGCTTCCCCGTTCGAGCTGGTGGTAGACGTTCCGGTCCTGGGTGACGGCGCTCTCGCAGATGCCGAACTGGCAGGAGTACCCCGCGCCCTCCACGTCGGTCACCATGGCGGCGTCGTGCGACCCGGGCAGGACGAGCTGGGAGATGGGGCGGTTGCGGATCAGGCCCGAGCCGTCGAGGACCGCCATCCAGTCGCGGTTGCAGTCACCGGAGGGTGCCTCGAGGCAGCCCGTGGAGGTGGGCAGAGGGACCGGAAGGGGTTGCCCCCCGGCGGCGCCGGCGACAAGCGCGAGGGTGGCCGCCGCCAGGACGGCGAGGGGCCCGGGAATCCGTTCGGCCATCGCGAAGATCCTCCGGGGCGGTCGCGCGAGGAGCGCGACGCCGAGTCCGGGCGAGGGCCGAAGCGCCCCCGCAGCAGTCCCCCCTGTGGGGAGATCCGTGGGGTCGGTGTAGGGAAGACCCCCGCCGGGTGCCGTGATGATTCGGTTAACCCCGCGGGGTGACGTCGAACCGGCGGATCCGCCGCGGGATGCGGTCACCCTTCGAGGCCGAGTTCGCCGAGCCAGTGCCGCATGCGCGCGCTTCCCTCCGGCGGCCCCATCCAGCCCAGGTTCGCGAGGGCCCGCGCTCCGGAGAGCCCGGGCCGGCGGCGACGGACCCGCTGCAGGGCCTGCACCGCCCGATCCCTCCGACCGGCCAGCCGCCACCCCACGGCTGCCGTGAGGTCGAAGGTCCACGCAGGCCGGATCGCGGAGGCGCATTCCGCGGCCGTGGCCGCCTCCTCGAAGCCGCCGCGGTGGAGCGCCACCGACGCCTGGAGGAAGAAGATGAGGTCGCCTTCGCGGTGGCCCAGCGCGCGGCCGGCGAGCCGCGCGGCGACGCGGTCGGCTTCGCGGACCCGACCGAGCTGGAGCAGCGCCAGGGCTTCCAGCCAGTCGAAGACCGGCGGAGGACGGCGGGCCCCGAGTCCTCGGGCCGTCTCGAGGTGGCGGAGGGCGCGCTGGCTCTCCCGATGGGCACAGGCGTCCCACGCCGCGGCGATGCGGGTGCTGCGAGACGCCGGATCGAGGGCCAGGGCGCGGCGGGCGTGCCACCGGCCCTCGGCGAGCAGGGCGGCGAGATCCGGGGCCCACCCGCAGAGGAGCTCGACGGACTGGGCCGACACCAGGTCGGCGTGGACCTGCGCCGCTTCCGGGTCCAGCGCCAGCGCCTTGCGGTAGTGGTTCTGGGCCCGTCGGTTGTCGGCCCGGCCGCCCCGCCAGCGGTGGGCCCGCGCCCGCAGGACGTGGCGCCACGCCTCGCGCACCTCCGAGCTGGGTCTTCGGGAGGCGCGCGGGTGGAAGCTCCTCCGGATCTCGGCCGCCGCCTCCCGAACCAGACGGGCGCGCACGTTTCCGCCTCCTGCGCCGGCGGCGGAGAATCGACCCACGAAGAGGGGGTGGCGGGTGGTGCCGTCGACCAGCCGCACCTCGAACCCCACCGCCCGCGCCTCGCGACGCACGCTTCCCTCGAGGAGGAGCTCCGGCACGGCCGCGCGGCCCGCGTCCTGCTCGAGCGGCACCACGCGGATCTCCCGCCAGCGGGCGAGCTCGCGCACGAGCCCGCGGCCGAGCGCAGCCGCCAGCGAGCATTCGACGCGGGAGGGGCCCGATTCGAAGGGAAGCACGCCGAGGGAGGGTCGCTCTGCCCCCTCCGCTCCCAGGAGGCCGTCGGCCTCCACCTCCATCCGGGCGACGAAGCGGTAGCCGCGGCGGAGGTGGGTCTCGATGAACGCGGGCGCAGCCGCGTCGTCTCCGAGCGCGCGGCGAAGCTCGGCGATGCGGACCTTGAGCGAGCCCTCGTCCACCCGCACGCGGGGCCAGGCGCGCCGGAGGAGTTCCTCCTTCGCGACCAGCCCTCCCTCGGCCTCGAGGAGCACGGCGAGCACATCCGCGGCCTTGGGCGAAAGGCGGACGAGGCGCCCGTCGCGGCGCAACAGGCGAAGCCCCTGGTCGAACTCGAAGGCCCCGAACCGAACCCGCGACGCCACGACCCGCCCTCCCCGCCCACCGCGGGGGGCGAGGGTACCCCACACCCCGCCAGCCCCGAGCGACGCGATCCGGGGGAACCCGGAGGTGCCGGACCGCTTCGAGCCGACCTGGAACGGAGCTGGCGCCGCGGATCGCCGGGCGCCGGCCGGGGGAACGGATCGGTTCGACGGCTCAGGTCCGCGGAGGCCGCCCTTCCGCGGCGCAGCGGCGCCGCTGCGCCAGGACCGCGAGTCCGAGCCCGAGGATCAGCGCCGTCGAGGGCTCGGGCACGGGAGTCACGGTGAGATTGTCCAGCGCCCCGGAACCTCCCATGGCGAAGACGATGCGGTCGATCTCGGGCAGACCCAGGTCCTGCGCGCGGATGGTGGGAAAGCGGTTCGCGGTGCGGTCGCCGAAGACCAGGCTCGGATCGTAGAAGGGGGAGCCCGGATCGAGGAAGTCCAGCAGGTCGAGGGTCGCCTGCCGCGTCCCGTCGTAGAAGGTGATCGACGCGCGCTCCGCCATGACCCCCTCGATGTCCACCGCATCGAAGCGGAAGTCCCGGACCGGCGTGGAGAACCGGAAGACCAGCTCGCCGGCGGGTCGCCGGCCCTCGTCGTCCGGTGCGTCGCAGATGCCGTCCCCACAGCCGATCGAGTTCTCCTGCAGCACCAGCAGCACGCCGAGATCGGCCCCGGCGAGGTTGCCACCGCTCCACCCTCCGGGACCGGCCTCGAGGTCGGGGTCCCGGGTCCCGGTGAGCCGGGAGTCGAAGCCCACCGCGAGGTCGAAGCTCCGATTGGGGTTGTGCGCCGAGATGTCGAGGATCCCGCGGGTGCCGAGGGCGATCTCCCCGTGCTGGAGGTCCTCGAAATCGAAGACCAGTCCGCGGGAATCGCGGACTCCGGCGGCGAGGAGGAGAAGCGCGGCGAGCGCCGCTGCGGCGTGCCGGATCCCGGTTCGATCCATCGACCACTCCCGTTCGCGTCGGCCCCGAGCTCCTCCTCCCGGGGCGCCCCCCGGCGGCGGGGGCCGTGGCCCGGTCACCGGGCCACAGGTGGGTGCCGGCATGGGGCCGATCGGTGGCGGAGGGGGCGGGGGCCGCGCATCCCGCGGAAGGGCACACGCGGGCGGCGGGCCCGCTTCGCGCGGCCTGCCGCCCCGGTCCGGGGCCCCGCGGAGACCCGCGCGGAAGCGAGGCGGCCCGGCGGCCCCCGCTCCCCCTGGGCTGCGCATCCGCCTCCCCGGGGGGCGGAGTTCCCCACGGCGCCGCGAGCCCGCCCGGGGGACCGGCGCGGTACCCTGGGGGCGTCCATCTCGGTCCCCGCCCGCGGTCTGCCGGGGCACCGGGAACAGGCGGCACCGGAACGGAGCGCCGGGTCGACCCCGCGAGGTCGATCCCGGGACGCCCCGGGTCGGGATCGAAGGGAGGCGCGATGGCGGGGCCCAACCGGCCGATCACCCACCGAACGATGGTGAGCTACATCGACCGCACGCGGGAGTTCTACGCCGCCCAGGGGTATGAGCGGCCCTACCGCTGGGCCCATTTCGACGAGGTGCCCTTCACACCCCTTCCGAAGCCGCTCCCGGAGTGCCGGGTCACCGTGATCACCACCGCCGCGCCGTGGCGCGGCGAGGCACCGGTGGACGGGGTCCTCCGCGGAGACCGCGAGGTCTGGTCCGGCTCCACGGCCGACCCCCCCGCGCGGCTCGACACCGCCCACCTGGCCTGGGACCGGGAGTCCACCCACACCGACGACCGGGAATCCTTCCTTCCCCTCGCCGCACTCGCCGAGCTCGCCGGGGAGGGGCGCGTCGCCGGCCTCGCGCCGCGCTTCCACGGGGTCCCCACGGACTACAGCCAGCGCCGGACCCTGGAGCAGGACGCCCCGGAGGTCCTGCGGCGCTGCCGCGAGGACGGAGCCGACGCGGCGCTCCTCGTCCCCCTCTGACCGGTCTGCCACCAGACCGTGAGTCTGGTCGCGCGCCACCTCGAGGAGCATGGGATCCCGACCGTGGTGATCGGGTCCGCCCGGGACATCGTGGAGGAGTGCGGCGTGCCGCGCCTGCTCTTCAGCGACTTCCCGCTGGGGAACCCCTGCGGGCGCCCCTACGACCGGGGCATGCAGCGGGCCATCGTGGGGCACGCCCTCGATCTGCTCGAAAGCGCCCGACTTCCCCGCACCACCGTGCAGGCGCCCTTCCGCTGGTCGGAGGACGAGTCCTGGCGGGAGCGCTACGCCCGGGTCGATCCGGAGCGGCTCGAGGAGCTGCGTCGGCTCGGCGAGCGGCGCCGGGCCAACCAGGCCCGGGCGGACGGGGCCCGGAGCGGCCGTCGGAAGGCGTCCGGCCCGGCGGCGGGCGCAGGCCGACCCGGCTAGGCCCCCGCGCTCGGACGTCCGGACACCGCCTCGTGCCAACGGGCCAGGTTCTTCTGGTCCGACCCGATGCGGATCCCCGTGACGCGGCCGAAGTCGATCCCACACAGCGCCGTGATATCCGCGATGGTGAAGCGCTCCCCGGCGATGAACGGACGCTCCCCGAGCACCTCGTCGAGCCACGCGAGCCGTTTCTCCGCCGCCTCCCGGCACACCTCACCCCACGCGGGCACCTGGGGGATCCGCCCCTTGAAGAAGTCGTGGGTGTTGCGGAAGACCTGCGCGATGGGGAGGAAGACCTCGAACTCCATGCGCCGGTTCCACATCTCGACCCGCGCCCGGTCGAGGGCGTCGACTCCCATCAGCGGGGGATCCGGACGGGTCTCCTCGAAGTAGCGACAGATCGCCACGGTTTCGGCCAGGCAGGTGCCGTCGTCGAGCTCCAGCACCGGAACGCCTCCCAGCGGGTTCTTCGCCAGGAACTCCGGGCTGCGGTTCTCGGCCTTCGCCAGGTCGACGGGGACCTTCTCGATCTCGAGGCCCTTCTCCGCGAGGAAGATGCGAACCCGGCGGGGGTTCGGCGCCAGGGCGCTGTCGTAGAGCTTCACGGGGCTCACCTCCGGATGGACAAACCGGGCCGAAGGTAGGGGCTCCTGCTGCCGGGCGAAAGCAGCGCGCCCGGGGCGGGGGGCGCGGGGCGCCGCTCAGGGAACCAGCGCAGCCGCGGCGGCGGAGGCCGCGGCGGAGGCCGCGGCCCGGAGGAAGCGGCCCACGGACCGCGCGATGCGGACCCCATCGCCCTCCGGCTTCGGGCAGAGGCGGTCGCGGCGCGCCTCGAGCCGGGCGATGTGCCGCTCCGTCCCCTGGGCCCACAGGTCGTCGTCCCGCTCGCGGGCCATCTCGAGGACGCCCTCGAAGTGGGCGATCTGCTTCGCGAGAACCCGGCACTCGTTCCGCCGGCGAGAGACCCGGCAGCGGACCGGCGGCTCCTCCTCGGACGGCGCGGTCCCGATGGCGCCCCCCGGATGCGGGGCCGAGACATCGGCCTCCACGGGAACGCATTCCTTGCGGGCGAAGCCCGGCCCCGCGAGCAGCAGTGCCGCGAGCACCGCTCCGGGCAGGATCCCGGCCCGCCAGCATGCCGACCGTCCGGTGGAGATGCGGGGAAGCACGCGCCTCGGCGTCATGGGAACCTCGTTTCGGACGAGCAGCTCATCGGCAGGCGTGCCGGTGAACTGAAGGCAACGAGGCCGGCACACCGGGGGCACTTCCCCTCGCCGCCCCCGGTTGGGACCCGGCCCGACCCGGGCGCAATCGACGCCGTGCGTCTGGAGGGTGACCCCGGAGTGGGCGAACGTCCGCGATCCGGATCACCGAATGCGCGGGGATTCAGGCTTCCGGAGCCGACCGGCCCCCGAGCTGGTCGGCGAGGGCGTGGGCACCGCGGCGGGCCAGCGCCATGCCGGTGAGCATGGGGTTGACGCCGGGGCTGCGGGGAAAGATCCCGGTGTCGAGGATGAAGAGGTTCTCCACGTCGTGGCAGCGTCCGTGCTCGTCCACCACCCCCCGGCGCGGGTCCCCGTGCATCCGGGTGGTGCCGAAGACGTGGTTGCCGGCGGTGACGAGGTCGCCCGGCCCGAAGCGCCGGCGCACGAAGATCTCGGCCTCCTCCTCGCGGAAGAGCTCGTCGGGCGCGCCGTGCACCCCCGGCAGCACCTTCTCGGCGCCGGCGGCGAAGTGCAGTCGGCAGAGGACGTGAAGCGCGCGCATCAGGATGTCGACGTCGTCCGGGTGCAGGCGCCAGGTGATGGCCGGGTCGAGCCCGCGGCGCCGGGCGCGCACCCTGCCGAGGGAGCGGTGGCAGCTCGCGATGGCGTCGAAGGTGGCGCTGCGGCGGATCTCGGCGAGCCGCCGCTTGAGCTCGTGGCCGAAGCCGGGCGTGCGCACGCTCATCACCCCCGGCGGCGCCCAGAGGGTCTCCAGCTTGAAGCCATCGCGCACGAAGTGGAGGGACTGGTAGCCCTGCGTCGCCCCGAACCAGGGATCCGTGGGCTCCGGGTAGATGCCGGTGGCCGCGACGCCGGGGTGGAACTGGAGGTTCTCGCCCACCTGCCCCGACCGGTTGGCGAGGTTGCCGCTCCGCTGGAGAAGCACGGGGGTCGCCATCACGCCTGCGGCGAGCACCACGGCCCGGGCGCGCACCGAGACCGGGTGGGAGAGGCGCCCGGTGAAGGGCTCGGCCACCCGCCCGGCCACGCCGACCACCCGCCCCCGTTCGTGGAGCAGCTCCTGGATCTGCACCGAGGTGAGCACGCGAGCCCCGTGGCGCATCGCATCGGGGATCCAGGTGAGATCCGCGGACTGCTTGGCCCGCGAGCGGCAGCCGGTGAAGCACTCGCCGCTGCCCCGGCAGCCCCGGACGTTGCGCTCGATGGGCTCGCTCGGGATGCCGAGGGCCCGGCACCCGTCGCGGAAGAGGAGATTCCGGCGCCCCTGCACCTCGTCGGGAGTCGGGGCCACACCCGAGAGGGCGGCCACCGCGTCGTAGTGCGGGTCGAGGTCCTTGCGGGAGGTCGCGGAGAGCTCGGCGACCTCGCACCAGCCGTCGAGCACGAAGTCGGGGGCCCGCACGCAGATGGCCGAGTTCACGAAGGAGCCGCCCCCGAGCACGATGGCCTGCATCGTGGGCATGACGGTGCCCCGGGTGGCCCGCAGCCCCGCCTCGCGCATGGTGCGGGTCATGGAGAGGGCCCCGTCGAGGACGATGTCCCGTGCGCTCAGCGGCGGCCCCTCCTCGAGGAGCACCACCCGAAGGCCCCGCGTGGCGAGCTCCCGCGCCGCCACGGCCCCGCACGGCCCGGAGCCCACCACGGCCACGTCTGCCTCCTCGCGCACCGGCCCGCGGTAGTCGGCGAAGACGCGGAGCTGCTCGGCCGGGGCCCGGCTCCCGGAGCTCACGCCCGGCCCCCGCCCGCCGCCGGGGTGGGATCGCGGTAGTCGGGGTGAAGGGGCGTGTCCGGGCCGAGCGGGGGCCGGTGCCCGCCCCGGTCCAGATCGGCTTCGGTCCACGGAATCGCCTCCCGGCCGGCCCCGACCGGCGGGTAGAGCAGGTCGACCTCGGTCACCACGGGCTCGATGTCCCGCGGCGCGAGGTCGAGGGCGCGCAGGACCCTCGGATCGGCGAGGTAGCCCATGGCGAGAAGGGCCCGCAGGCTGGTGAAGACCAGCCGCCGCGGGAAGAGGCGGCTGCGCCGCCAGCCATCGAGCGCGGCGACCCGCTGTGCCTCGGAGAGCGCGGAGAAGCGCCGGAATCCGTTCCAGCCGGGCGCCGGGAAGAGCAGCGTGCCGTGCTCGACGAGGACGAGGAGCAGCCGCATCAGCCGGCGCACGCCCGCGGGAACCGCATCGAGGTAGCGGTCGAGGAAGGCGGCGACGCCCGCCTCGCTTCCCGAGGGAGGGATCTCGCCCCCGGGCGGGAAGAGGGTATCCGCCGCGGCCTCGACGAAGGCGACCTCCATCCGGCCGAGGTGCCGCCACGGCCCGCCGCCCGGGCCCGGCGGCCTCGGGCGCGGGTAGGCGAACCCGCGCAGGGCGAGCGCCGCCCCGACGAGGGCGAGGGCGAGGGCGAGGAGGACGACACCGGAAGGAGCCACGGCGCGAGTGTACCCGAGGGGCCCGGCCCGGGCGCTCGCAGCACCGGCGCCCTGCCGGTATCGTCCGGCCGCGGGCGGCCGCGCGGGCCGCCGGGGAGGCCGGCATGTCCGAGGCGGTGCGTGGAACGGGCGGCGCGACCGGGGCGGCTCCCGGCCAGGGCGGTGGCCCGGGTGGGGGGGGCGCCGGCCTGCTCGCGAGCTGGCTCGAGATCCTCCGCACCCAGAATCTCGCTCCCGGTCGCCCCATGGATCCGGTGAGCCGCTGGCTGCTCATCACCCGGGCGAGCGTCTTCCCCATGACGCTCCTCTCCGGGGCGATCGGCGGGCTTCTCGCCCTCGCCGGCCCCCACCGCGCGAGTTTCGACGGGCTGTCCTTCGGGCTGGCCCTCGTGGGGATCCTGGTGGCCCACGCCGCCAACAACATGATCAACGACTACTTCGACGTGCAGGAGGGCGTCGACTCGGCCGGCTA
>JALSIO010000612.1 GCA_026989995.1 Myxococcales bacterium | reverse complement strand
CCTCCGGCAGGAGCTCCCGGAAGGCCCGGACTGCGGGATCGGCAGCTTCGGCGACACCGGCGGTGGCCGGATCCCCCGCCCTCCCCGGCCCCTCGCGGGTCGCACCGGACCGGCCCGGGGGCCCATCCCGGGCGCTGCTGGCGGCGGGACGCGTGGGCTTGCGGATGTGCTCGTCGAAGAGGTCGATGGCCCGGTCGCAGGTCTCGGCGATGCGACGGCTGTGCCAGATGGCGAGGCGCAGGAGCTCGTCCAGGGGGATGCCGCTTCGAAGCAGCGCCAGGGCGGCCCGGGCCATCCGGAGGTCGGCCTCCCCGAAGCGCTCCTCGCCGTCCACCACCACGGGTTCCACCAGGCCCGCCGAGCAGGCAGCGGTGATCAACGCCTCGGGAATCCCCGACTCGGCGGCGAGCTCGGCCCGCGACCAGGTTCGCTCGCCCTCGCGGCTCTCCTCGAGGGCGCGCAGGAGCGAGCGCTCGCGCCCGCCACCGCGGGCGAGCAGCCGGCCGATCTGCGCCAGCGTGAAGCCCTCGGCAAGGAGCGCCCGGATGCGGCGGAGCCGGCGCAGGTGCCCGTCGTCGTAGAGCGCCACCCGGCCGCGCCGCCGGGGTCGCGGAAGCAGCCCCCGCCCCTGGTAGAAGCGGATCGTGTCGACGCCGACCCCGGCAGCCCGGGCCAGCTCCTCCACTCGATACTGCATGCAGATACTATTAGAGTCATCACTCTCATCATGCAAGTGAGGCAGAACCGCCGCCTGGTCACGCAACTGATTGGATTTTCTTCGCTTTTACTTATGTGGACGATCCCCGTGGGGCGCCGTTTCGCGACCGCGTTGACGGCACGGACCCGCCCGGCCTAGGCTCGCCCGGCCGACGGCGGGCGTACCGGGCCGCCCGCGAGGCGATCTCGGAGGGCCTGTGACGCTTCCCGCCCCCCGCACGGCCGAGGCCTTCGGGCTGCTGCGGAAGATCCTCGACGACATGCGCGCGGTGATCGACGCCGACGCCGAGACCGAACTCGAGTGGCTCGACGGGATCCGGGTCCTCGGGCGCATCACGGCGCTCTGCCTCGAACTCAACCTCGACGTCGACCCGGACGCCCCCCGCCTCTTCTCCATGGATACGCCGGCGCGCTTCGTGGGGGGGCCGAACCCGGAGGGGGAGTACCGCCTGGCGATGATCGACGGCGCGCGCTCCTACCGCATCTCGGGCCGGCGCGGAACCACCGCCTACCTCGGATTCCAGATCCTGGCCGGGCGCGGGGCGAGCCCGAGGCGCATGGCGGCCTACCGCTCGGATCGCGAGCTCGGCCTCGAGCCCGATGCGCCCTTCTCGCTGCTCCTCGGACCGGCGGGAAGCGAGGCGAGGGTACGGGAAGGCGAGGCCTTCGTTCCGCTCCCGGACGATGCCTCGGCGGTGGTGGTGCGCGAGTACATCGGGGACCGCGATCGCGAACGAGCGGCGGAGCTCCGCATCGAGGCCACCGGGCCGCCGCCGCCGCCCGAGACCACGGACCGCGCGCTCGCCGAGCAGATCACGGCGGCGGCGTGGACGATCGCCAAGCTCGCGACCCTCCATCGATCCATCCTGCCCGAGCTCCTGACCGAGCCCAACCGCTTCGTGACCGCGAAGCCCGCCGAGCTCGGCGGTGAGAACACCACGCCCGACAACCTCTACATGATCGGCTCCTTCCGCCTCGAGGAGGACGAGGCCCTCGTCGTGGACCTCGAACCGCCGCCGACCCGCTACTGGAGCTTCGTGCTCGAGAACGTGTGGCACGAGTGCATCGAACCGCGCCGACGCCGGAGCTCGATCACGCACGCGCGAGCCCGCACCCGGGCCGATGGAAGCGTGCGGCTGGTCATCGCCCGAAGGGATCCCGGCTGCCCCGACTGGCTCGATCCGGGGGGACGCC
>JALSIO010000611.1 GCA_026989995.1 Myxococcales bacterium | reverse complement strand
TAGCTGTCGTAGATGAGCGCATGCAGCAGGCCTTCCCCTTCCTGGACCTCGTGGAGGATGCTCTCGAGGGCGGCGAAGGATTCCGCGAGCTGCACCTGGGCGAGCTCCTGGTCGAGGCGTCGCACCACGGTGTTCACGTGCTCGGCGAGCTCCGCCACGTTGTCGAGCGCCTCCGCCCCCCGCTGGGCCACGGCCTCGAGATTGAGGGGAGTCACCGTCGGGATCTCCTCTCCCGGCCGGAGCACCCGGGCGGGCTCGGTCCCGATGCTGAGGGAGACGTACTTGTCTCCGAGCAGGCCGAGGGTTCCGATGGTGGCCACCGAATCGCTTCGGAGCAGCGAGCTCACCGCACGGTCGACCTGAAGCTCCACCCGCACCGGCCGGGCGGGATCCGGCCGCGGCTCGATCTCCACCGCGGCGACCCGACCGACGCGCTTGCCGGCCAGGTGCACGGGTGCTCCCGGCAGGAGCCCCTCCACGTTCTCGAAGCGCGCGACGAGCGTGTAGCGCGGCTGCAGCAGGCCGCTTTCCGCCGAAAGGGTGAGCACGACCGCCGCGAAGACCGCGAGCGAGGCGAGAACGAAGAGCCCCACCACCAGACTGAGGCGTCGGCTGCCCTCCACCTGCGCCACCTCCCGGGGGCAGTCTACTCGGCTTCGCGGGCGACGGCCCGGCCGGGGACGCCCCCGCCGTCGCGCCCACCCTCCTCGCCGGTGAGAAAGGCGCGAACCGCCGGGTGCTCCGAGTGCCGCAGGAGCCCCCGGTCTCCCTCCACAGCCAGCCGCCCCCGGTGCAGGAGCCCGACGCGATCCGAGACCTGCTCGCAGAGCGCGAGGTCGTGGGTGACGACCGCCGAGGCCACTCCGAGGCGGTCGCGGAGCTCGAGGATCAGGCGGCCGATGCGAAGCGAGTTGCCCGGGTCGAGCCCCGTGGTGGGCTCGTCGTAGAGGACGATGCGGGGTTCGAGGGCGATGGCCCGGGCGACGCCGATCCGCTTGCGCATGCCTCCCGAGAGCTCCGCGGGCATGAGCGCCCCCGCCCCGGGAAGCCCCACCGCCGCGAGGCAGGCCTCCACCCGATCCCGGAGCTCCGTCTCCGGCAGGTCGAGGTGCTCGCGCAGCGGGTAGGCCACGTTCTCGAAGACCGTCATGGAGTCGAAGAGTGCCGCGCCCTGGAAGACCATCCCGAAGAGCTTTCGGACCTCCACGAGGTCGTGCTCGGAGAGCCGGGACACCGGCCGGCCGAAGACCCGGACCTCCCCCGCGTCGGGCCGGATCAGCCCGATCGCGACCTTGAGGGTGACGGACTTGCCGCTGCCCGAGCTGCCGAGCAGGGTGTAGACCTCCCCCTCGCGGACGGAGAGCGAGAGGTCGCGCAGGATCTCCACGCCGCGGAAGGACTTGCGAACTCCCGAAAGGGCCAGGGCTTCGGCCCCTTCCAGCTTCCCCTCCGCCGGCACTAGAGCACCAGCAGCAGCTTGGTGACGAAGAAATCCGCCACCAGGACCGCGATCGAGGAGACCACGACGGCGCGAGTCGTGGACCGGCCGACACCCACCGTCCCCCCGGTCGTGCGAAGGCCCGTGGAGCAGCCCACCATTGCGATGATCCACCCGAAGACCACGGTCTTGGCCACGCCCGAGAGGAAGTCCCCCACCTCGACGGTGCGGAGGATGGTCTGCAGGTAGAAGCCCGGCGCAATCCCGTACTGCAGGTCCGAGACCACGAGCCCCCCGAGGATCCCGAGCACGTCGGCACCCACCGTGAGCAGTGGCAGCATCGCGGTGGTGGCCAGCACCCGCGGCAGCACGAGCTTCTGCACCGGGTCCGCGCCCATGGCCCGGATGGCGTCCACCTGTTCGGTCACCCGCATGGACCCGAGCTCCGCGGCGATGCCGGCTCCCACCCGCCCGGCCACCATGAGGGCGGTCAGCACCGGCCCGAGCTCCCGCACGAGGGCGAGTCCGACGATGCTCCCCACGTAGGGTCGCGCCCCGAAGCGGCCGAGCGCGAAGGCGGTCTGCAGCGCCAGCACCATCCCCGTGAACAGCGCCGTGACGCCCACGATGGGGAGCGACCGCACACCCACTGCCTCGAGCTGGACGAGGACCTCCCGGGCCGGGAAGCGGGGGCGCGCGACGGCCCGGAGCGCGGAGAACGCGAGCAGCGCGAAGTCGCCCGCCGCCTCGGCGGCGGCGAGCACGGCGCCCCCCAACCGGGCCACCACGCCGGGCCGGGCGACGGCGACGCCACCGCCCTCCCTCACCGGGCCCCGCCTCCGGCGGGGCCGCCTCGGTCCGCCGCACCGCCGCGACCACCCGCCGCGCGGGTCACGCGCCCGTCCTTCCGATGGGCTCGAAGCTCCTCCACCACCGCTCGAACTCCTCGAGCCGCTCCGGGTCCTCTCCGGGCAGCGCCGCGAGCAGGTCGTAGACGCAGCCCTGCCCGGTCAGCGTGACGGCCTCGAGCCACCGCCCGTCCCGGAGCCGCAGCGCCTGCCGAAAGCCGGCGAGCCCCCGGTGTGCCTCCGGGGCCGCCCGCTCGAGCTCCGCCTCTCGAAGCCCGATGCGAAGCTCGCGGGCCAGGATCTCCGGGCGGGCCAGCGGCCGGTCGCAGGTGGCGTTGACGGTGAAGCGGGTGCCGTCGGCTCCCTCGAAGCCCGCCACCGCTCCGGGGATGGATACCGGCCGGAAGCCCGACCCCGGCAGGGCCAGGCGGAAGCCGAGCGCCGCGCTTTCGAGCCGGCCGTCGCGCACCACGTACACCGGGCTGGCGCAGGCCAGAAGGCCGAGGACCGGCAGGACGAGCCCGGCACCCCCGCTCCTCCGCCTCCCGCGCCCGCCTGCCATGCCGGCCGAGGCTAACCCATCGCCCCCGAGCGGTCCTTGACGGGCAGAGCTGTCGCGGTACCACCGGGAGCCATGCCGCCCCGGCCGCGACTGATCCTGGCCAGCGCCTCGCCCCGGCGAAGCCGGCTGCTCTCGGAGCTCGCCGTCCCCTTCGAGGTGCGCCCGGCGGTGGTGGACGAATCCCGCCTGCCCGGCGAAGCGCCCCCCGACCTGGCGCGGCGGCTGGCCGCGGCCAAGGCCCTCGCCGTGGCCCGCGGGCTCGGGGGCGCCGAGGCCGCCCTGCCCGTGCTCGGTGCGGACACGGTCGTGGCCCTCGGCGGCCAGCCCTTCGGCAAGCCCCGCGACCCGGCGGAGGCGCGGGAGATGCTCCAGAGGCTCTCGGGCCGGGAACACGCGGTGCACACCGGCCTCGCGCTGGTCCGGGGGCGGCGCGGATCCCTTCGGACCCGGGTGGTGACGACCGCCGTCGCCTTTCGCCCGCTCGCGCTCGAGGAGCTCGAGGCCTATGTGCGGAGCGGCGAGCCCCTGGACAAGGCCGGCGCCTACGCGCTCCAGGGCGGCGGCGGGGGCTTCGTCTGCCGTCTCGAGGGAAGCCGGAGCAACGTGATCGGCCTTCCCCTCGAAGAGACGCGCGCACTCCTCCGCGAGGAGGGGATCCTGTGACCGCGGGGCTCCCGGAGAGACTCGCCGCCCTCCGGGAGCGGATCGCCGCGGCCGCCGTGCGGGCGGGCCGCGACCCGGCGGAGGTGACCCTGGTGGCGGTCAGCAAGCGCGTGTCGCCGGAGCGGATCCGCGCGGCCATCGACGCCGGACAACGGGTCTTCGGCGAGAACTACGTGCAGGAGGCGCTCGGCAAGATGCGCGCGCTCGGCGCGCAGGGAGGGCTCCCCCCGGACATTCGCTGGCACCTGATCGGCCGGCTGCAGCGGAACAAGGCGCGGGACGCGGTGGCCCACTTCCACAGCATCGAGGTGGTGGACCGCCCGGACCTCGCCCGGGAGCTCGACCGCCGCGCGGCGGCCCGGGGTCGGGTGGTGGAGGTCCTGATCCAGGTGAACCTGAGCCGCGAGCCCCAGAAGGCGGGGGTGCCGGAGGAAGAGCTCGCCGGCCTGCTCGCGCGCTGCGCCGCGCTCCCCCACCTGCAGGTGGTGGGCCTGATGACCCTCCCCGAACCGGTCGGAGACCCGGAGCGGCTCCGCCCGGTCTTCGCGCGCCTGCGGGCCCTCCGGGATTCGTTGCGGTCGGCGCCCGGAGGTGGGAACCTGCGGGAACTCTCGATGGGGATGTCCGCGGATTTCGAGGTGGCCGTCGAGGAGGGCGCCACCCGTGTCCGGGTGGGTACGGCGCTGTTCGGACCGCGGGCCGGCGTCCCGGAGGAGGACCGGCGTTGAGCCAGCACGACACCCCGGTTCCCGACCTGCCCGTCGGGTTCCTGGGCGGAGGGGCGATGGCCGAGGCCCTCGTGGGCGGCCTGCTCGCAGCCGGCCTGCCCGCCCGGCAGATCCGGGTCGCCGACCCCGATCCGGCGCGGCGACACGCCCTGGAGGCGCAGTTCGGGGTCGCCACCACGCCCTCGAACCGCCAGGCGGCCGAATCCGGTCGCGCCGTGGTCCTCGCCGTCAAGCCCGGGGTGGTGGAGGCTGCCCTCGACGGCCTCGAGGACCTCGCGGCCGGTCGTCTGTGGCTCTCGATCGCGGCGGGGGTCCCGCTCGCGCGACTCGAGGCCCGGCTCGGCCCGGGGGCCCGGGTGGTCCGGGCGATGCCCAACACCCCGGCCCTGGTCGGGAGGGGGGCCACCGCCTTCTGCGCCAGCCCGGCCGCCACGGAGTCCGACCGCGCCGTCGCCCGCGGCCTCTTCGGGGCCGTGGGCATGGTCTGGGAGGCCCCGGACGAGGCGCTGCTCGACGCGGTGACGGGGCTTTCGGGGAGCGGCCCGGCCTTCGTCTTCGTCTTCGTGGAGGCCCTGGCGGACGCCGGAGTCCGCGTGGGGCTGCCCCGGGCCGCGGCGCTCGAGCTGGCGGCGGCGACCGTGGGCGGGGCCGCCGAGCTCGTCGCACGCACGGGGCGGCACCCCGCGGTGCTGAAGGACCAGGTGGCCTCGCCGGGAGGCACCACGATCGCTGGTCTGGCCCGGCTCGAGGCCGGCGGCCTCCGTGCCGCGGTGCAGGGGGCCGTGGTCGCCGCCACGCGGCGCGCCCGAGAGCTCTCGACATCGCCGCCGCGAGACGGCGGGACTGGCGACGGGGGAGCGCGGGGCACCTGAGGTCGGGGACGGGGCCCACACCCCGCGCTCGAGGCCCCGGCCTCCGCGAGCCCCTGCCTGGCGGGAATCCGAGCCCGGGAATCCGGGAAAAGGCCGACTCCCTTCTCAAGGCCCTCCCCCGTCCTGCCGATCGGCTGCGGGTGTGGCCCGGAACCGCGGATTCCGGGGAGGAGGTCTTCATGCGGCTCACGCCCCTCGACGTCCGCACCCACAGCTTCCGGAACGCCTGGCGGGGCTTCGACCGGACCGAGGTCAAGGTGTTCCTCCAGCTCGTGGCCGACGACTACGAGTCCCTGGCCCTGGAGGCGGAGGGGCTCCGCCGACGGGTCGGGGAGCTGGAGGAGCGCGTCGCCGAGCTCACCCGCGAGGAGGGCTCCCTGCGCAAGGCCCTCGTGAGCGCGCAGGAGGTGAGCGAGGACCTCAAGCGCACGGCCGTCCGGGAGGCGGAGATGGTCGTCGCGCAGGCCGAGGTGCGCGCCGAGAAGATCCTGGACCAGGCCCGGCGCCGGGCCTCCCGGATCGCCTCGGACATCCGGGAGATGAAGCTGATCCGGTCCCAGATCGCGTCGGTGGTGCGCAACTCGATCGAGACCCACCTCGCCCTGCTCGACAGCCTCGCGGAGGAGACCCCGGAGGAGCGCCTGCTCGAGGCAAAGGCCTCCTACGTGGCCGACCCCGTGGAGGTCCCCCTCGAGTACCGGGAGCCGGCGCCAGGAGGATCTTGACGGAACCCCCCGCGGGACTCAGGTTGAAGGCCACGACGGACGGGGTGCTGGTGGACGTCCACGTCACACCGCGCGCCCGGCGACCCGGCGTGGGGGGCGTTCACGACGGCGCCCTGCGGGTGGCGGTCTCGGCTCCCCCGGCGGGCGGCCGGGCCAACGCGGCCTGCGCCCGGGCCGTGGCGGATGCCCTCGGGGTCCGGCCCTCGGACGTGGAGCTCGACCCCGGGTCGAAGGGCCGGCGCAAGCGGGTCCGAATCCGCGGCCCCGGCGAGGAGCTCGCGGCGCGGCTGGCCGCGCTGGCATGCCGGGAGCCGCTTCGATAAACCCGCCCGCCCGGAGAGGAGGATCATGCCGATCTACGACTACCTCTGCGATGCCTGCGGTCACGAGTTCGAGCGCGAACAGTCGATGAACGACCGGCCCGTCCGCACCTGCCCCCGCTGCCGGGCGCGCAAGGTGCGGCGCCTGATCTCGCGGACCTCCTTCGTGCTCAAGGGTGGCGGCTGGTACCGCGACCTCTACTCGAGCTCGAAGCCCTCGAGCAAGGGCCAAGGAGGTGGGGAATCTGCCGGCGACGCCTCCTCCGCGAAGGACGCCTCCTCGGAGAAGAAGGGCGCCTCCTCCGACGCGAGCACCAAGAAGGGCGGCGCCGACGCCCGCTCGGGGTCCCGCGCCGCCGCCTGAGCCCCGCCGCCCCCACCCGTCCCTCGTGCCGGGTCGGGACGGGGCCGCCGCCGGGTATACTCCGCCCCTCGGGAGGGGGGATGTCGGACCGCGGTCGCACCACCGTCGTGGTGGACGGCAAGGCCATCAGTGCCGAGATCCGGGGTGGGCTCGCCTCGCAGGTTCGGCGCGGCGTGGAGGCCGGGCTTCGGCCGCCCTGCCTCGCGGTGGTGCTCGTCGGCGACGACCCGGCGAGCACCTCCTACATCAAGGGCAAGCGCCGCGCCTGCGGGCGGGTGGGCATCGAGTCACGGGAGATCGACCTTGCGGCCACCGCGAGCGAGGCGGAGGTCCTCGCCGCGGTGGAATCGCTCAACCGGGACGCGGGCGTGGACGGCATCCTGGTGCAGCTCCCGCTGCCCAAGGCCGTCCGCCCCGAGCGGGTCGCCGCCGCCATCGATCCGGCCAAGGACGTGGACGGCCTGCACCCGCTGAACGCGGGGCGGCTCGTCGCGGGCCTGCCCGGGCCAAGACCCTGCACGCCGCTCGGCATCCTCGAGATCCTCGACCGCCACGGTGTTGCGCTCGAGGGGCGCCGGGCCGTCGTCCTCGGGCGCAGCGCCATCGTCGGCAAGCCCGTCTCGCTCATGCTCCTCGAGCGCAACGCCACGGTCACCGTCTGCCATTCGCGGACCCGGGACCTCGCGGACCGGGTGCGCGAGGCCGAGGTGCTCGTGGCGGCGGTGGGCCGGGCCCGGATGGTCCGGGGGGACTGGATCCGGCCGGGCGCGGCCGTGATCGACGTGGGGGTGAGCGTGGTGGACGGACAGCTGGTGGGCGACGTGGACTTCGAGGCGGCCCTCGGCGTGGCGGGGCTGATCACGCCGCCCCGGGGCGGCGTGGGCCCGCTGACCATCACCATGCTGCTCCGGAACACGGTGGAGGCCTGGCGCGCGAGGCTCGGCGGTTGAGCCGGCCGCGGCGCACTCCCCTCGACGCCCTCCACCGGGCCCTCGGCGGGCGCATGGTGGAGTTCGCCGGCTTCTCTCTCCCGGTGCGGTACGGGTCGATCCTCGCGGAGCACCGCGCGGTCCGCGAGGCAGCGGGGCTCTTCGACGTGTCGCACATGGGCCAGCTCCACCTCGAGGGGCCGGGAGCCCGGGCAGCGCTCGAGTGGCTTCTCTGCTGTCCCATTGCAACCCTCGGGATCGGAAGGGTTCGCTACGGAATGCTCCTCAACCACCGGGGCGGAGTCGTCGACGACCTGACGGTCTACCGGACCGGTCCCGGGCAGTTCTTCCTGTGCGTGAACGCGGCCCGCCGGGAGCGGGTGCGGGCCTGGGTCCGCGAGCAGCTCGCGGCGGAATCCGGCGGCACCGGCCGGTCCCCGGCGGGCGGCCCCGTGCGCATCGAGGACCGCAGCGACACCACGGCGCTCCTCGCCCTGCAGGGTCCGCGGTCCCCGGAGGTGCTCGAGCGGGCCTTCGGCGTCTCCACACGGGACCTGCGGCGCTTCGCCTTCCGGCCGGTCGAGCTCGGCGGGCACCGTGCCCGGCTCTCGCGCACGGGATACACGGGGGAGGACGGCTTCGAAATCTACCTCGCTGCCGAGGACGCCGAGCCCGTGTTCCGCGCGCTGCTCGACGCGGGGCGGCCGCTCGGGCTCCTGCCCGCCGGCCTCGGCGCGCGGGACACCCTCCGGCTCGAGGCGGCGCTGCCCCTCTACGGGCACGAGCTCGACGAGGACACGTCACCGCTCGAGGCGGGCCTCGAGCGCTTCGTGAAGTTCGACGGTCCCGAGTTCCTCGGTGCCAAGGCCCTCCGTGAACAGCGGGCCCGCGGCCCGGCCCGCCGGCTCTGCGGCTTCGTCCTCGAGGACCGGGGCATCGCCCGGGCCGGGCACGCCATCGTCTCCGAGGGGTGCGAGATCGGCCGGGTGACCTCCGGCGCTCCCTCGCCCACCCTCGGAAAATCCATCGGCCTCGGCTACGTTCCGCCGCCGTTGGCGAGACCGGGAGCCGGGTTCCGGGTACGGGTCCGCGATCGGGAGCTGCGGGCCCGCGTGGTCGAGATTCCCTTCGTGCCGCCGGCCCACCTCCGGCGCGCGAAGGTTCGGGAGGACTGATCGCCGTGGCGGAGTACGAGTTTCCCGAAGGTCTCCGGTACAGCGAGGAGGACGAGTGGGCGCGGCTCGAGGGGGATCGGCTGGTGGTGGGAATCACCGACTACGCCCAGCAGAAGCTCGGCGACATCGTCTTCGTCGAGCTCCCCGAGGCGGGAACCCACGTGGAGAAGGGCGACCGCTTCGGATCCATCGAGTCGGTCAAGGCGGTCGCGGACCTCTTTGCGCCAGCTTCCGGCGAGATCATCGAGGTCAACCCGGACCTCGAAGACCACCCGGAGCTCGTGAACGAGGACTGCTACGGCGACGGCTGGATGGTCGTGATCGCCCCGGACGATCCCGCGGAGCTCGACGACCTCATGGACGCGGCCGCCTACGCGAAGCACGTCGAGTCCCGCGAGGACTGACGGGGGCTCGTGCGCTTCATCCCCCACACCGAGCCGGAAGTCCGCCACATGCTGGCGGCGGTCGGCGTCGAGGAGATCGAGCACCTCTTCGATTCCATCCCGGCGGATGCGCGGCTCTCGAGGCCCCTCGACCTGCCGCGCCCCCTCTCCGAGCAGGAGCTCTTCGCCCGGCTTCGCGAGCTCGCGGCGCGCAATGCGACCCCCGAGAGCCACACCTGCTTTCTCGGGGCGGGCGCCTACGCCCACTTCGTTCCGTCGGTGGTTTCCGCCCTGGCCTCCCGGGCCGAGTTCCTGACCTCGTACACGCCGTATCAGCCGGAGATCAGCCAGGGGACGCTGCAGGCGATCTTCGAGTGGCAGACCATGATCTGCGGGATCACCGGCCTCGAGGTCTCGAACGCCTCGCTCTACGACGGCGCGTCCGCGACGGCGGAGGCCGTGCTGATGGCGATCCGCCTGACCCGGCGCCACCGGGTCCTGCTCGCCGGCGGCCTGCACCCCCACTGGCGCGACGTGGTCCGCACCTACCTGCAGGGCCTCGATGCGGAGGTGGTGGAGCTCGGCGTCGGCACCGACGGGCGCTCCGAGCCGGTCGACTCCCACCTCGACGGCGAGGTCGCCTGCGTGGTGGTGCAGCAACCCGCCTTCCTCGGCCCCGTCCAGGATCTCGCGCCGGTGGCCGCCGCCGCCCGCGAGCACGGGGCGCTGCTGGTGGTGGCGGTGGCGGAGGCCCTCTCCCTGGGCCTCCTGCGAGCCCCGGGCGAGCTCGGCGCGGACATCGTGTGCGGCGAGGCCCAGAGCTTCGGAATCCCCCTCTCCTTCGGCGGTCCGCACCTCGGCTTTCTCGCCGCCCGGCGCCGCTTCGTCCGCCAGCTGCCGGGACGGCTGGTGGGCGAGACGGTGGACGCCCGCGGCCGCCGCGGCTACGTGCTCACCCTCTCCACCCGCGAGCAGCACATCCGCCGGGAGCGGGCCACCTCGAACATCTGCACCAACCAGGGTCTCTGCCTCCTGATGGCGACGATCTACCTGTCGCTGCTCGGCCCGCACGGCCTTCGCACCCTCGCCCGGGACAACCTCGCCCGTGCGCACTACGCGCGGACCCGGATCGCCGCCACCCCGGGCGTGGAGCTCGTCCATCCGGGGCCGGTGTTCAACGAGTTCGCGGTCCGCACGGACCGCCCGCCAGCGGAGATCCTGGAGGAGGGGGCGAGCAGGGGCCTGCTCGCCGGTCTCGACCTCGAGCCCCACGCGCCGGAGCTCGGACCGGCGCTTCTGGTGTGCACCACGGAGCTGGCCAGCCGGAAGGAGATCGACCGCCTCGTGAACCTGCTCGGGAAGAACCGGCCGTGAGCCGCGGGCCGGAGAAGGTGGGAAACACCACCCGCGGCATCGCCTACGAGGAGCCCCTCCTCTTCGAGCGCTCCCGACCGGGACGGCGCGGCTTCGCGCTGCCTCCCCTCGACGTGCCGGAGGTGGAGCCGGAGGCGCTGCTCGGGGCGGAGGCCTGCCGGGAGACGATCCCGGACCTCCCCGAGGTGTCGGAGGTGGACGTGGTCCGCCACTTCACCCGGCTTTCCACCTGGAACGCCGCCGTGGACCTCGGCCTCTATCCCCTCGGCTCCTGCACCATGAAGTACAACCCCCGGCAGAACGAGGCGGCCGCGGCCCTGCCGGGCTTCGCCGGGGCCCATCCGCTCGCGCCCGCGTCCCTCTCCCAGGGGATCCTGCAGCTCATGGCCGAGCTCGAGCGCCACCTCGCCGAGATCAGCGGCCTCGACCGGGTCTCGCTCCAGCCGGCGGCCGGCGCCCAAGGCGAGCTCGCCGGCATCATGATGATCCGGGCCTACCACCGCCACCGCGGGGAGTCGCGGGACCGGGTGCTGATCCCGGACAGCGCCCACGGCACCAACCCCGCGAGCGCGGCCCTGAACGGCTACCGGGTGCAGACGCTCGAAAGCGGACCCGATGGGCTGCTGCACCCCGAGACGGTGGCCGCCGCCATGGGGCCGGACGTGGCCGCCCTGATGATCACCAATCCCAACACCCTCGGCCTGTTCGAAACGCACATCGAGCCGATCTGCGAGATCGTGCACACCGGCGGCGGCCTCGTCTACGGCGACGGAGCCAACCTGAACGCCCTGCTCGGCATCGCGCGCCCCGGGGATCTCGGCATCGACGTGATGCATTTCAACCTGCACAAGACCTTCTCGACTCCCCACGGCGGAGGGGGACCGGGTGCCGGGCCCGTGGGAGTCAAGAACATCCTCGCCCCCTATCTGCCCGTTCCGGTGGTCCGTGAGCTCGCCGGAGACGAGGGGGAGGGCTTCGTCCTCGACTACGACTTTCCCCACTCGATCGGCCGGCTCCACGCGCACCACGGGAACGTGGGAATGATGATCCGGGCCTGGGCCTACATCCGGTCGCTCGGCGCCGAGGGCCTGCGGCGCTGCGCCGAGATGGCGGTCCTCAACGCCAACTACCTGCTGTCGCGGTTGCGCGGGACCTATCACGTCCCCTACGAGGGCCGGGTCATGCACGAGTGCGTGCTCTCGGACCGCCTTCTCCAGGGCACGGGGGTCACCACCCTCGACGTCGCCAAACGATTGATCGACTACGGCTACCACCCGCCCACGATCTACTTTCCGCTGGTGGTCCAGGGGGCGATCATGATCGAGCCCACCGAGAGCGAGAGCCTGGAGGGCCTCGACCGCTTCGCCGAGGCCATGCTGGCCGTCGCCGAGGAGGCCCGCACGGATCCCGAGCGGGTCCGCGCGGCCCCCACCCGCACCCGGCTCGCGAGGCTGGACGAGACCCGTGCCGCCCGACGGCCCGTGCTCCGCTGGCAGCCGGCCGGACCCTCGAAGAGGCCGTGAGGCGCCGCCGAGCGCTCGCCGGGGCCCTGCTGGTGGCCCTGGCAGCCGGCCCGGCCGCGCCGGGCCTTCTCGACGGCTCCATGACGCCGGAGGAGGAGCTCGAGCAGGGCTTCGAGTTCGACCGCGAGCTGCTCGGCGTGCTGCCGGTGGTCGACGACCCCGTGGTGCTCGGCTTCGTGCACGAGCTCGGCGGGGCGCTCGTCGAGCGCCTCGGCGAGCCGGAACCGGTCTACCACTTCCGCGTGATCCGGGATCCCAGCCTGAACGCCTTCGCCATCCCGGGCGGATACATCTACCTGCACAGCGGAACCGTGCTGGCGGCGGGAGGCGTCGACGAGCTCGCCGGGGTGCTGGCCCACGAGATCGGACACGTCAAGGGGCGCCACGTGGCCCGCCTGCAGGAGAAGACCTCCTTCGCGCGGATCCTCTCGACCCTGGCGGGGATCGCCGCCTCCGCGGCCGTGGGCGATGCAGGCCCCATGGTGGTCAGCCAGGGGATCAATGTGGCGCTCCAGCTCCGCTTCAGCCGGGAGTTCGAGGCGGAGGCGGACGAGATGGCGGTGATCCTGATGCGGCGAACGGGCTTCGATCCCGCCGGTCTGCGCCGCTTCTTCCAGCGCATCGTGATCGAGCGGGATCGCGGCGGCGAGACGCTGCCCCCGTACCTGTACTCGCATCCGGAGGTCGAGTCCCGCATCGCCCGGGTGGAGGAGCTGGCCCGGCGTGTCCCACCCGCTGCGGAGCGACCGTTGGACTTCGACGCCGGCTTCGTGCGCGCCCGGGACCGGCTCGCCGCCCTCGTCGCCCTCGGCCGTTCGGAGTGGCCGGTGGCCCCCGCCTTCGACCGCGAGCGGGGCGATGCCGCCCTCCGGGAGGCCGAGGCCCTCGCCCGGGCCGGCCGCACCGAAGAGGCCGCGGCGCGCCTCGAGGCCGCCCTCGCCGAGCTTCCGGGCGATCCACGGCTCCCCTTCCGCCTGGCCGAGTTGCGCGCGGCGGCCGGCCGCCGCGCGGAGGCCATCCGGCTGCTCGAGCGGGCGGTGTCCCTCGACCCGACCCGTGCCCTCCCCCATTTCCGGCTCGCCGAGCTCCACGCCGGGCAGGGCGACCGCCAGCGGGCCACCTTTCACCTGGAACAGGCGCTTCGGCGGTTTCGCGGCACGGGCGGCATCCGCGCCCGCGCCGAGCGCATGCTGCTTCGACTCACCTTCCCGGTCGTCCGCGAGCACGGCGTGGTCCCGACCGCGCCGGGAGGCGAAGCCGAGCTGCTGGTCGGCCGAAGCGCATTCTCGGTCCCGGCGGGAACCCGCGCGCTGCTCTGG
>JALSIO010000610.1 GCA_026989995.1 Myxococcales bacterium | reverse complement strand
CCGCACCCGACCCGCAAAGGGCGCCATGGGGTAGCACCCCCAGCGGATCGGATCGGGGTCGGCGGGGCGAAGAAGCTCGAGGCCGGCGACCTCGAGCGAAGCCAGGCGCCCTCCCGCCCCGGGAGCGAGGCCCACCCGCACGATGCCGTTCGCCGCTTCGAGGCGCATGGCCGGAGTCTGCCGCCTTCCCGGGGATTCCGCCCCGGGCCGGGGCGCAGCCCGGCCGTCGGGCCTTGGCTATGGTCGGACGGGGCACGCCGGTGTCGGGGCCCGGGCCCCGCCGGAGGGCACCATGCCGCACGGGCCGGAGCACGGGCGACCGCGCCCCCCCGCGGAGCAGGGCTCCGGAAGCGGGTCGGACTCCGCCCGGAACGCCGGCACCCTCCCGACCCCCACTTCTGCCGGTCACGGCCCGCGGCGTGGCGGCGAGGGCGCCGACCTTCGCGGTGAAGCGCGCGCGACCGCGGTCTTCGGCGCCCTCGCCCTCGTGGCGGGAACGGCCGCCCTCTCCGCGCTTCTCTCCCTCGGCGGCCGCGGGGCACTCGGACCGGCCGGGAACGTGGCCGTCTTCGTTCTGCTCACAACCCTCGCCGGGTTGACCTGCCTGCAGAGGGGACGCCCGCGGCTCGCATCCGGAGCCCTGCTCTTCTCCGTCTCGGGCGCCGGGCTCGCCGGAGTGCTGATGGGCGGCTCGGTCGACTCCGCCGGACTCGCAGCCGTGGTGCTCGCGGCGGGCCTCGCGGGCCTCCTTCTGTCCCCGCCGCGGGCCGCGCTCGTCGGCGTGGCCTGGTCGGCGCTCCTGCTCCTCCTCCACCTGACCGTCCTCGAGAGCACCCCGGCGAACCCCGCCGTCCATCCGCTCTGGTGGCTGCCGCTTCCCGTGCTGGCGGCCTTGCTCCCCGCCCTGGTGGCCGGCCGCACCCGGGCCGCCCTCGACCTCTCGCTGCGGCACGAGCGCCAGCTCGCCCGGCAGGCCTCCGAGCTCGAGGCGAGCCAGGCCCGCTACCGGGGGCTCATCGAGACGGCACCCCTCGGCGTCCTGGTGGCGGACCCCGAGCTCGTGGCGCAGATCGCCAACGAGGAGATGGCAAAGCTCGTGGGGGCTCCCTCCGTGAACAGCATGGTCGGCCGGAACCTGCGCGATCTCCCCGTGTGGGCGCTGCCCGACATCCGCGCCGGTTTCGAGCGGGTCCTCGCGGGCGAACGGGTCACCCTGGAGGCGTCCTGGAAGACGGCGTGGGGGCGCGAGGTGGTGGGCCGATTCCACGGGGCGCCGCTCCGGGGAGACGACGGCAGGGTGCTCGCCGCCCAGGTGATCGCCGAGGACTTGAGCGAGGAACGGGCCCTCCGCGAGCGGCTCGACCAGGCGCGGCGCCTCGAGGCCCTCGGACAGCTCGCCGGGGGGGTGGCCCACGACTTCAACAACTACCTGACGGCCATCCTGGGGAACGCGGAGCTGCTCGCGAGCGAGCTTCCGCCGGAAGACCCCCGAAGCGAGCTCGTGGCGGGAATCACGCGTGCGGCCGAGCACTCGGCGGCGCTCACCCGCAAACTGCTCGCCTTCGGGCGGCGCCAGGTCTTCCAGGCCCGGGTGATGGACCCGGCGCGGCTTCTCCGCGAGCTCGCCCCCGTGCTGCGCCGGCTCGCCGGCGAGGCGATCCAATTCGACCTCGACTGCGCCGAGGACACCGGCCGCGTCCGGGCCGACCCGCTGCAGCTCGAGGTCGCGCTCGTGAACCTCGTCTCCAATGCCCGGGACGCCATGCCGGAGGGTGGCACCCTCACCCTCGAGACGGGCAACGTGCTCGTAGACGACGCCTCCGCCCGCCGCCTCGGCGTCCCGCCGGGCGCCTACGTCTCGATCTCCGTATCCGACACCGGCTCGGGCATGCCCCCCGAGGTGCGCGAGCGGATCTTCGAACC
>JALSIO010000609.1 GCA_026989995.1 Myxococcales bacterium | reverse complement strand
GGCCTGGGCCCCCAGGTGGGCTCCGAACACCACGAGCAGACGGCCCAGGGCCACGTACTGGGAGATCATCAGGCCGAGCTCTGCGATCTCGGCGTCGGCGAAGTGCTGCCGGAGCTCACCCAGGAAGACCCCGTCGATGCTGCGGAAGTCCGTGGCGAAGCGCTCGGCGAAGCGCACGGCGAGTGCCTCCCTCGGCGAAAGCGCGCGGTCCTGCTCGGGGAGATGGACCTGGGCGATGGTCTTCTCGTCGAGTCCCTGACGCGTCGCCGACGCGTAGCGGGCGAAGAGTCAGGTGTCGCAGCCGTTGAGCGCCGCGATGCGGATTCGCGCGAGCTCCTTGATGCGCGAGGGAACCCGGCCCTCGCGGTGACCGGGCCGGAAGAAGGCGAAGTAGCGGCCGAGGTGCTCGGGGATCGACTGCTCGAGATCGATGCGTGTCGCTCCGGGATTGGAGTGCGAACCGCTCTTCCGTGCCATCGGTGGCCTCCTCGCGGCCGAGGCTACCACGGATGCCGGCGCGTGCGCCGGGGCCTCGCGCGCTACGCTCCGGGCGCTGTAGATCCCGGGCCTCTCGCAAGGGGGCGCGCGGAAGGAGGGTCGATGAGCCGGATCCGCCTGACGGAGCTGGTTCCCGCCGGCGGTTGAGCCCGCAAGCTCGCCGCCGGGGACCTGGTCGAGGTCCTGCGAGGAATCGAGCCGCTGGCCCATCCCTGGGTGGTTGCGGCGGGAGGTCCCATGGAGGACGCCGCCCTCCTGCGCCCGCAGGAAGGAGGGGGCCTGGTGTTCACGGTGGACTTCATCACGCCCATCGTGGACGAGCCGGAGGATTTCGGCGCCATTGCCGCGGCCAACTCGCTCTCGGATGTCTACGCGATGGGAGGCGAGCCGCAGGTGGCGCTGGCCATCTGCGGGAGTCCGGGTGAGAAGGTTCCCCTCGAGCTGCTCGGGCGGATCTTTCGCGGGGCCCGGGATCAGGCGGCCCTGGCCGGCTGCGCCATCGTGGGCGGCCACACGGTCGTGGATCCGGAGCTCAAGTACGGGCTGTGCGTGCTCGGAAGCGTCGATCCGGAGCGCGCGCTCACCCAGGACCGCGCCCGGGCCGGAGACCGGCTCGTGCTGAGCAAACCCCTCGGCACGGGGATCGCGGCCCAGGCCGCCCGGGCCGGTGGCCTCGAGCCGGAGGAGCTCGCCGTGGCCATCGCCTGGATGCGCCGCCTCAATCGCGAGGCGAGCCGGGCGGCGCTGGCCTGTGGCGCCCGGGCGGCGACGGACGTGACGGGCTTCGGGCTGCTCGGCCATCTCCACCACCTCGCCCGCGCCTCCGGGGTGGCAGCCCGCGTGGTCGCCGACCGGGTTCCCGTCCTCCCCTTCGCCCGGGCGCACGCCGGCGCGGGCCGGGTTCCCGGCGGCACCCGCCGGAACCTCGCCTACGTGGAGCCGCACCTCACGGCCCGCGGCGTCGACGAGGCGGACCTGCTCGTCCTCGCCGACGCACAGACCTCGGGCGGGCTGCTGATCGCGGTGCCCGCCGACCGCACGGCGGCACTCGTGGCCGAGCTCGAGCGGACGGAGGCCGCAGTCGCGGCCGAGGTGGGAGAGCTCGTGCCCGGTGCCCCCGGTGCCATCGAGGTGATCGGCGGATAGCCCACCGACCGGGTACCGGCCCGCGGCGGCGCGGCGGGCTCCGCCCCGGTGCCGGGCGGGAGCCGGCGGGGCGGGCGCCGTGTACCCGGGCAGGAGCGTGCGCGGTGGAGGTGGGCGTGGGGGCGGTGCCTCAGCCCGGGGCCGGAAGCTCGAGCGGCGCCATCCGCCCTGCGAGGGAGGCGGGCGGTTCGGACCCGCCGACCGGCCGCCGCGTCACCTCGAGGGTGTCGCCGGCGACCTCGATCTCCCAACGGTTGTCCCCCTCGAGGGATGCGGCGAGTCCCT
>JALSIO010000608.1 GCA_026989995.1 Myxococcales bacterium | reverse complement strand
ACCTGATCGAGACCAACACCTTCAGCGCCAACGCCGTCTCCCAGGCGGACTACGGCACGGAGGGGGTCTCGTTCGAGCTGAACCGGGAGGCGGCCCGGATCGCCCGCCGCGCCGCCGACACCATCACCGCCGCGACCCCGGAGCGACCCCGCTACGTGCTCGGCGCCATCGGCCCCACCAACCGGACGCTCTCGCTCTCCCCCGACGTGAACGACCCGGCCCTCCGGAACCTCGACTGGGACACGCTCTACGCCGCCTACGCGGAGCAGGTCCGGGGTCTCGTGGAAGGGGGCGTCGACGCCCTGCTCATCGAGACCATCTTCGACACCCTGAACGCGAAGGCCGCGGTCGCCGCAGCGCGGGAGGTACTCGCCGAGCTCGGGCAGGAGCTGCCGCTCCTCCTCTCGGTGGCCATCACCGACCAGAGCGGACGCACGCTCTCGGGGCAGACCCTCGAGGCCTTCTGGATCTCCGTGGAGCACGCGCAGCCCCTCGCCGTGGGGGTCAACTGCTCCCTCGGCGCGACCGAGATGAGGCCCCACGTGGAGGAGCTCGCGCGGCTCGCCCCCTGCGCCATCGTCGCCTATCCGAACGCCGGCCTTCCCAACGCCATGGGTGAGTACGACGAGGCGCCGGAAACCACCGCGGCGCTGCTCCGCGAGTGGGCCGAGTCCGGCCTCGTGAACCTGGTCGGCGGCTGCTGCGGCACCACCCCGGATCACATCCGGGCCATCGCCGAGGCGGTCGTGGAGCTGCCGCCGAGGCGTCCGGATCCGGAGCAGCCGCGGTTGCCCCGCTGGGCCGGCCTCGAGCCGTACGTGATCCGGCCGGATTCGAACTTCACCATGATCGGCGAGCGCACGAACGTCACCGGTTCGGCGCGCTTCCGCCGCCTGATCGCATCGGGCGACTTCGACGGCGCGCTCGCCGTGGCGCGGGAGCAGGTCGAGGGCGGAGCCAACCTCCTCGACGTCAACATGGACGAGGGAATGCTCGACTCCGCGGCCGCCATGACCCGGTTCCTGCGGCTGATCGCCTCCGAGCCGGAGATCGCCCGCATCCCCCTGGTGATCGACTCCTCCCGCTTCGAGGTCATCGAGGCCGGCCTCCGATGCGCCCAGGGCAAGTGCATCGTCAACTCGATCAGCCTGAAGGAGGGCGAAGCCGTCTTCCTCGAGCAGGCCCGCAGTGCCCGGCGCTACGGCGCGAGCGTCGTGGTCATGGCCTTCGACGAGGAGGGCCAGGCGGAGACCGTGGAGCGGAAGGTCGCCATCTGCGAGCGGGCCTTCCGCCTGCTGACCGAGCAGGCGGGCTTCGCGCCAGAGGACATCATCTTCGACCCGAACGTGCTCGCGATCGGAACCGGCATCGAGGAGCACGCCGACTTCGCGGTGAACTTCATCGAGGCCGTCCGCATCCTGAAGCAGCGCTGCCCCGGTGCGCTGACGAGTGGCGGGATCTCGAACCTCTCCTTCGCCTTCCGCGGCAACGACGCCGTCCGGGAGGCCATCCACTCGGCCTTCCTCTACCACGCGATCCGCGCCGGGCTCGACATGGGCATCGTGAACGCCGGCCAGCTCGGGGTCTACGAGGACATCCCGCCGGAGCTCCTCGAGCGGGTGGAGGACCTCCTCTTCAACCGCCGCCCGGACGCGACCGAACGGCTCGTCGCCTACGCCGAGCAGGTGCAGGGAACGGCCCGGCGCCGGGAGGTCGATCTCTCCTGGCGCGAGGCCCCGGTCGAGGAGCGCCTCTCGCACGCCCTCGTGCACGGGATCGTGGAGTTCATCGAAGCGGACACCGAGGAGGCCCGGCAGAAGCTCGGGCGGCCCCTCTCCGTGATCGAGGGCCCGCTCATGGACGGGATGAAGGTCGTCGGCGACCTCTTCGGAGCGGGCAAGATGTTCCTCCCCCAGGTCGTCAAGAGCGCCCGTGTGATGAAACGG
>JALSIO010000607.1 GCA_026989995.1 Myxococcales bacterium | reverse complement strand
GAAGGCGGCAGTTGGCCGGGAAGAGGCCGCTCTGGGAGAGCGCCCGGACCGCCTCGGCCCCGGCGAGGAAGCCCTCCTCGCCCGGAAAGCGAACCGAGGTCGAGGCCCGGAAGCGCGGGCGCTCCTGGAGCCGCATCCACGCCTCGGTGATGATGCCGAGGATCCCCTCCGATCCGATGAAGAACCGATCCGGGCTCGGTCCCGCCCCCGAACCGGGCAGGCGACGCGTCTCCAGCACTCCGGCCGGCGTGACCACCCGGAGCGACTCCACGAAGTCGTCGATGTGGGTGTAGAGCGTGGCGTAGTGCCCCCCCGAGCGGGTGGCGATCCAGCCACCGAGGGTCGAGAACTCGAAGGACTGGGGGAAGTGGCGGAGGGTGAGGCCCTCCGGCCGGAGCCGGTCCTCGAGGGCCGGGCCGAGGATCCCGGCCTGGATCCGCGCCGACCGGGAGCGCCGATCGATCTCCACCACCTCGCCGAGGTTCCGGAGGTCGATCGAGAGCGCTCCGCGCTCCGCCCCCCCGGGCGGCCGCTCCACGCCGCCCACGACGCTCGAGCCCCCGCCGAAGGGGATGGCACAGATCCCCGCCCCGCTGCACCAGTCGAGCAGCTCCGCGATCTCCTGCTCGCTGCGCGGAACGGCGACGGCATCGGGGGCCGGGGAGAAGTCCCGCCGCACGGCCCGGACGAGGTCGCGGAAGGACCTTCCGTAGGTGTGTGCAGCCCGCTCCCGCGGGTCCTCGGTGACGATCTCGCGCAGCGCGGAAGGCACCGCGATCCGCGAGGGGGGAAGATCGAGCTCCTCGATCCGGGGCGGCGGCCCCGGCGCCGGCACCGGTCGCCCGAAGCGCTGGGAGAGCGCCCGCGCGATGCCGCGCTCCTGCTCGGGGGAGGGCCCGCGGCCCTCGACACCCCAGCCCCAGAAACTCCGGACCCCGCCCGCCGCGCTCACGCCGCGGCGCCCGGTGAAAGCGCCTCGAGGAGCTCCACGTCCGGCTCCGGGCGGCCTTCCCGGTGAAGTGGCTGGATCGCCACGTGGTTCGCACCGGCGTCGAGGTGGGCCTGGATGCGGGAGCGGATCGCCTCCTCGTCGCCCCACGCCACGATGGCGTCCACCAGCCGGTCGCTGATCTCGCCGGACCAGTCCGATTCGTCGAAGCCCAGCCAGCGGAGGTTGTTCTGGTAGTTCGGCAGGCCCGCGTAGATGGCCATCGACTGGCGGGCGAGCCGTCGGGCCTCGGAGGGGTCGGTGACGCGGAGGACCATCTGCTCGGGACACAGCCAGGCGTCGGGGCCCAGGATCTCCCGGGCGCGGGCGGTGTGCTCCGGCGGGACGAAGTAGGGGTGGGCGCCGCGGGCGCGCTCGGCGGCCAGGGCCAGCATCCGGGGGCGCAGGGCGGCGAGCACCACCGGGACCTCCTCCTCGGGCTCGGGGCCGCGATAGAGCGCCTTGTCCATGGCCTCGAGGTAGTTGCGCATGGTGGTGACGGGCTTGCCGTACTCGTGGCCGCGCACGCCGGTGACGAGGTGGGTGTGGGAGACGCCGAGCCCGAGCACGAAGCGCCCCCGGGAGAGCTCGCCCAGGGTCTTCCGGGTGGCCTGCATGGTCATGGGGTCGCGGGCGTAGATGTTGGCGATTCCGGTGGCCAGCACCAGGCGCTCGGTCCGGGCCGCCAGAAACCCCAGGAAGGCGAAGGGATCCCGCCCCACCGCCTCCGGGAGCCAGAGGGCGCCGTAGCCGAGGGCCTCCACCCGGCGCGCGAACTCGGCCGCGCGATTCGCGGACCAGGCGTCGAGCCAGGTCCAGACGCCCAGGGTTCCGAGCCGGGTGACGTCCATGCCTTCTCTCCTTCCACGGGGTTCGACCTGCGCCCCGCCCGCCGCCCTGCGGCGGGGCCGGCGCCGCCCGCGGCTTCCACCGGCGCAGGCCGGGCCGGATCGGGGCG
>JALSIO010000606.1 GCA_026989995.1 Myxococcales bacterium | reverse complement strand
GCCGGTGGCGCCCGGGGAGAAAGCGCAGGGTGCGCCGGGCAAACCCCGTCCCCTCGAGCGCATCGGCGCCGAGCGGCAGGTGCGGACCGTGCACCTCGAGGGGCGAGCAGGTCACCAGGACGACGACACGGGATCGGTCGATCTCATCGAAGCGCTCCTTGGTGAGGGCCTCCCACCGGAGCACGTCCGGCTCGACGGTCCCGGGCGGCCGCCCGCCGCCCTGCCTCCCGGCCTCGCCCGGGGCCTGCGGACCGGCCGGCGCCTCGGCCCGCCCGCGCGCCCGCCCCGGCGACCCCGCTGCGGAGGAAGGCCGCGCGCCGGGGCTCCACCGAGGCCAGGATGCCGAGCGCGTTCTCCCGCAGGACCGGCGCGCGCCAGGCAGGGTGCTCGCGCGTAGCGATCAGCAGCTTCGCCAGGGCGGTGGCAATGGGGTAGAAGGGCCAGTCGCTGCCGAAGACGAAGCGCTCCGGGCCGAGGCTTCGGAGGGCCTCGAGGAGGGCGGTGGCGCCCAGGCTCGCGATGCCCAGCGTCACGTGGCGGTACCGGCGCGCGAGCGCCACGGCCTCGACGTGATCCCGGGCGCCTCCGTGCCCGAGGATGAAGGGCAGCCGCGGGTGGGCCTCGATCGCCTCCTCGAAGTGCCTCGGGAGCGCGAAGCCCCGGAGGTGCTCCGGCTCGATGCCGGAGCGGCCGCAGTGGAACAAGACCGGGATTCCGATGCGCTCGCACTCCGCGTAGAGCTCCATCGCCGCCGGCTCGGACGGGTAGAAGCGCTGCATCTCCGGGTGCAGCTTGAGGATCCGGATCCCGCGGCGCACCTGGTCGCGCAGCCGAGCAATCGCGTCGTCCGCGTGCGGGTGCACGGATCCGCCCAGGATCAGACGCGGCTCGGCGTCGGAGCCCGTGATGGCATCGATGAAGCGGGTGGCCGTGTCGCCCCGAAAGGGCAGGCCGAAGTCGATGGGCAGCACGCAGGCCCGCTCGAAGCGCATCCGGTCGAGCTCGGCGACCAGGTTCGGAATGGTGTGGGTCCGCGCGGCCGCGCTGCCGATGGTGAGCTGCCGGAGTGCCTCGATGCGCAGCCTCCGCAGGCCCGCCGCGGTGAAGTTGTCGTTGATGTAGACGTCGAGATCGAGCTCGCAGGGCTCGTCGCCGGAGTCCCGGCCATCGCAGTCGAGCAGGTAGCGGACCTCCTCGGAGCGGGCCCAGAGATCCGGCGCGGGCGCGAAGAGCGCCGCCATCCCGAGGTGGGTGTGCAGATCGATGCCCCGCGGGAGGCTCGCGTCCGCCGCGCGGAGCCGGCCCGCCCCATCGAGCTCGAACCAGGGCAGCTCGGAGAGGCCGGCGTAGCCCCGGAATCGAAGTGGGCCGAGCGGGCCGCTCCCGGAGCGGGCCCGCTCCTCGCGGCGGCGCTCGTCGAGGAGGATTCGTTCGGCCTCCTCGATCTCCGAGGCTCCGCGGCACGCCCCGAGGGCGACGGGGGCCGCGCCGGCGAGGAGCGCCGCACGGACGAAGGCCCGCCGGGAAAGGCCTCCGCGTGCGGACTCCCGCTCCACGCCGAGCCGCCCCGGCCCACCCTCCGCGGTTCGGCGCCGGTCTCGCTCCATGTTCCCCCCCAACCGAGCGCGCCCGCATCCGGCCGCGTCGACCGGAGCGAGGCGACCCCTGGCACCTCGGGCCGGTGTCGCGGGCCCGGGCCCGGCGCGATCCTACCAGAGACCGCGGCGGCGGTACTCACCTTGACGGCTCCTCCCGACCCGCGATGATTGCGCCCGCGCCGCCCTCGAGGAGCGATGCCCAGCCGAGAAGCCGACGCCGCCATCCGGAGCTACCCGGGCGCCCGGCGCCCCGACCGCCGTCGCACTGTCTCGAGGGGGGGACTCCGCATCGCGGTCTACGAATGGGGCGAGGAGAAGGCCCCGCCCGTGCTCCTCGCCCACGGCGGCT
>JALSIO010000605.1 GCA_026989995.1 Myxococcales bacterium | reverse complement strand
GCGACGAGAGCGGGGTGGGACGCGGCAGGGGGATCCGGACGCTCACGGGGCCTCCAGACCGAGGAGGAGCACGTCGCAGAAGAGGGCCCCGGCCCCGCCGTTGGTCGCCATGCCGATCTTCGCCCCCGGTACGGTGAGCTCTGGCGGATGCCTCCCCGTGAGCTGCTCCACCGCAGCGATCACCTTCTGAAGGAGCTGGGCGGTCCCGGCGTGGCTGAAGGAGAGCAGCCCCCCGTTGGTGGCCACCGGAAGGTCGCCCCCGATGCGGATCCCGCCCTCGAGGACGAAGTCGGCGGCCTCCCCCTCCCTGCAGAAGCCGAGCACCTCGAGCTGCCGGATCACCTCGAAGGAGAAGGGGTCGTAGAGCTCCGCGAAGTCCACGTCCTCGGGGCCGATCCCGGCCCGGCGGTAGGCGATGGCCGCCGCCCGCTCCCCGACGCGCCCGTACAGGTCGTAGACCGGCGCGGTGACGTAGGCCATGCCCTGCCGGTCGAGGGCTCCCCCGAGGAGGTACACCGGCGTGACGTCGAGGTCGCGAGCCCGCTCGGCGGTGGTCAGCACCATCGCCGACCCACCCTCCGAGTTGATGGCGCAGTCGAGCAGCCGGAATGGTTCGGCGATCGGCCGCGAGCGCAGGACGTCCTCCCGGGTGACGAAGCGGCCGTAGTGCACGGCCTCGGGGTGCCTGGCCCCGTTCTGGCGGATGGTGGCGGCCACCTCGGCGAGGGCTTCGGCCGGAGTTCCGTACAGGTGCATGTGACGCCGTGCCACGAGTGCGAACTCGGCGGCCGTGTAAAGACCGAAGCAGGCCACGAACTCGTTTTCCGGCCGGGTCCAGGGCGAGGTCGAACGGTGGTCCCGGTAGCGGCCCGCCTGGCCGTCGGCGAGCAGCACCGTGTGGCACTGCCCGGTGGCAATGGCCCCGGCCGCCTCCAGCACCGCGCCGATGCCGAGATCGGTGCCCGTCCAGCGGGGGCGGCCACCGAGGAGGTGGGCCGCCAGCCGCGGGTTGATCCCGCCGTAGGGAGAGTTCGCATTGACGCCGTCCACGTCGTCCGGCGTGAGCCCGGCGCGCTCGAGGGCCCCTCGCATCGCCTCGACGATCAGCGTGGCGCTGGTCTCGCCGGGGAGCTCCTTCGCCTGGCGGGTGTTGTAGACCGAGGCGACCACCACCGAGTGGAGCGGAGAGGGAGAGGGCAACGGAACTCCTCCTCGTGGGGGCCTGCACAGGCCCGAGGGGTGGCAGCCTAGCGGGCGGGCGCCGGGCCCTGGCAGCACGTGCCCCCGCGCGGGTCGTCGAAGAGCGCATCCCGCCAGCTGCGGTCCTCGAGGGCACCCGTCCGGGCGCCCGCCCGCAGCGCCGCCGCCACATCGATGACCCTCGGCCCGTCGCGGACCACGGAGAGCCGGGCCCGCTGCCCCGGCGCCAGGGTCGTCGAGCGGTCCCCATCGAAGGCCAGCAGCCCCGGGCCCGCGAGCTCCACCGCCTCGCCGAGGTCGAGCCGCCGCACCGCCTCGACCCCGGTGCTGCGGAAGAGCCCGGGCGAAAGTGGCGCCAGGATCCGCCTCGGCGCACGCCCCGGAGGCGCGCAGGCGACGTCGAGCCCCGCATCCGTCTCGTCGCCGAGCGGATCGAGGAGGCCTCCCACCGCCGCGGGGCCGCAGCCCGCGGGCTCGGCCCGCGCGAGAACCAGCCGCCTCAGATTCGCCGGATCGAAGGGAAGCAAGGAGCCGGGATGATCTCCCACGAGCAGCACGGCATCCACGAGCGCGAGATCCGGGGCGCCGCCCTCCACCTCCACTCGCACGCACTTCGAGGAGCGTGCCACCGCCTCGAGCGCGACGCGCCCGGACGCCACCAGGCCCGCGGCGCATCCCGCGGCCGTCGCCTCGACGTGAAGCGGGAAGACGTTGTTGGTTCCCGTCGAGAGCGGCACCAGGGGCGCGCCC
>JALSIO010000604.1 GCA_026989995.1 Myxococcales bacterium | reverse complement strand
TCAGGATCGGGTCCCAGGGGCGCTCGCGGCTGCGTGCCCAGAGCAGGGGCAGCACCAGGATGATGAGCAGCTGGAGTCGGAGCAGGACGATGAGGGGAGGGCGCGCGTACTCGAGGATCAGGAAGACGACGAGGAGCCAGCAGACCCTGCGGCCGTCGATCGCGGATGCCGCCTGGCGAGCGGGCGCGAGTCCACGCGCGAGCGACCGGGGCCCGGGAGAGGTCGGAGATGCTGCCTGCGCCACCGGTGTTCCGGATTCCCCCCGTCGCCCCGCGGGCGCCACCCGCCGGCCGGGCATGACCCGGCCGCCCCGAGCCGACGATTCCACAAGGGTATCGTCCACGGGCCGCGTGACCTCCGGGGAACGATCGGACCTCTCCCGTACCCTGGAGGGATGAGCGCCGGACCCGATGCCCGGCCCCTTCCCGCGGGGCGAGCCAGCACCTGAGCCGGGCCGCCGGCGACTCCGTGCCGTACCCGAGGGCAGCCGGGATGGGGTAGCACGCGCGGCGCGCGGAGGGCTTCGGCATCACCCACCCGGGCGCGCCCGGCCTTGCCGCGAACCCGGTCGTCACGTTGGCGCGCCCACGGCCGCGGTCCTCGAGCGACGTGGCATGCCTGCCGATCCGAACGCCCGAGCTCCGCCGGGGGCCCCACGGCTACCCTCGGTTCGAGTCCCCGGGAGGCCGCCCGCCGTCCATGCTGCTCCCCGCACTCGCCGTCCTCTCCGCCGCCTGGGTTCTGTTCGCATGGGCGGGCTATCCCGTGCTTTGCTGGCTGCTCGCGCGCCTGCGGCCGCGGCCCGTCGCAAAAGGCGAGGTCGCTTCGCCGCTCTCGGTGATCATCGCGGTCCACAATGGCGAGGCGGAGATCGAGAAGAAGCTCGAGCACACCCTCGCGCTCGAGTATCCGGGCGAGGTCGAGGTGATCGTGGCGTCCGACGGCTCGACGGACCGCACCGAGGAGGTCGCCCGGGCCTTTGCCGGGCGGGGGGTGCAGCTGGTCCGCAACCCGGAGCGCCAGGGCAAGGAGGCGGCCCAGGCCCGGGCGATCGCGGCGGCCCGGGGGGAGATCCTGGTGTTCACCGACGTCGGGGCCCGGCTCGAGCCGGGGGCACTCCGGGCCATCGCCAGGCCCTTCGCGGATCCGCAGGTGGCCTGCGTGAGCAGCGAGGATGTGGTGCCCGCCGGGGGAGGCGAGGGCGCCTACGTGCGCTTCGAGATGTGGCTGCGCCGGATGGAATCGGAGGCGGGGAGTGTGCCCGGGGTGTCCGGGTCGTTCTTCGCGGTGCGCCGCGAGCTGGCCCGGCCCTGGCCGGCGGATCTGGCCAGCGACTTCCGCAGCGCGCTCGAGGCGGCGCGGCGGGGGTTGCGGGCGGTGTGCGAGCCGGAGGCTCGGGCACGCTTCGGGACGGCCCGCGAGCCCGGGGCCGAGTGGCAGCGAAAGGTCCGGACCGTGCGGCGGGGGCTCGCCGTGCTCTCCGCCTACCGGGACCTCCTCGACCCGCGCCGCGGCCAGATCGCCTTCGCGCTGTGGGGGCACAAGGTGGCGCGCTTCACGACGCCTTTCGCCCTCCTCCTGCTCTTCGCCGCCAGCGCGGCCGCGGCTCCCGCCGCCTCCTGGGCCGCGTGGGCGCTCGGGCTCCAGGTCGCAGCGGTTGCCTTCGCCGGGCTGGCGCTCGCGTGGCCCCGGCTGGGCGCCTCGCTTCCGGGCCGCCTCGCGTCCTTCTTCGCGCTGGTGAACGCGGCGATGCTGGTGGCCTGGATCCACCACCTGCGCGGGGAGCGGGCGGTGGTGTGGGAGCCGACCCGCCGGTGAGTCGCGTGCGCCCCCCGGGCGGCGGGCCGGTGCCGCCCCGGGTCCTCCGTGCGCTCGTCTCGGGCCGGAGCCCGGGGGCGGAGGCGCTCCTTCCCCTCCGGCGCCTCCTCGGGGAGGGCGAAGTCACGCTCCACC
>JALSIO010000603.1 GCA_026989995.1 Myxococcales bacterium | reverse complement strand
GCCGGATGGGGGACGGCGGGGGCGGAAACCCCTTCGTCGAGGTGCTGGGCCGGATCTGGCACGGCCGAAAGCCGGTGATCGCCGCGGTCAACGGCCACGCCTTCGGCGGTGGGCTCGGGCTCGTCGCCGCGGCCGACATCGCCATCGTCTCGAGGCGGGCCCGGATGAGCTTCAGCGAGGTCCGGATCGGAGTCGTCCCGGCCATGATCTCGGTGGTGGTCGTCCCGAAGATCGGGCCGGGCACCGCCATGCGCCTCTTCCTCACCGGGGAGCGCTTCGGGGCCGACGAGGCCGTGGCCTGGGGCCTCGCCCACCGGGCGGTGGAGCCCGACGAGCTGGTGGCGGCGGTGGACCGGGAGGTCGAGGCCATCGCCCGGGGCGGTCCGCGGGCGGTGGCCGAGGCGAAGCAGCTCGTCCGCCGCGTGACCGAGCTTCCCATGGACGAGGCCTTCGCCTTCGCCGAGCGGCGCATCGCCGAGCTCTTCGCCTCGGAGGAGGCCGCCGAGGGCATGCGGGCCTTCGCCGAGAAGCGGGACCCGTCCTGGGTCCCGAAATCCCTGGAGGACTGAGGGCGTCGGACGCGGGGGTCCGGGGCCGGAGCGGACGGCGCGGGCGTCGGGTGCGGTGCCTTGCGGGAGGTGCGGCGTGAAGGTGGATGGCGGACTGCTCGGGGACCTGCGGGGCGTTCCGGCCCGCGCGCGGGCGCTGGAGGAGATCGGCTACGACGGTGCGCTCTCGGCGGAGATCGCGAACGACCCCTTCTTCCCCCTTCTCCTCGCCGCGGAGCACACCGAACGCCTCCAGCTGCTCACCTCCATCGCCGTGGCCTTTGCGCGCAGTCCCATGAATCTCGCCCAGATCGGCCACGACCTGAACCAGTACTCCGGCGGCCGCCTGATCCTCGGGCTCGGCTCCCAGATCCGCGCCCACATCACCCGGCGTTTCTCGATGCCGTGGTCGCGGCCCGCGGCGCGCATGCGGGAGCTGATCCTGGCGATGCGGGCCATCTGGGACTGCTGGTACCACGGCACCCCCCTCGACTTTCGGGGCGAGTTCTACACCCACACGCTGATGACACCCATGTTCACCCCGAAAGACGGCATCTACGGGGCGCCGCGGGTCTTCCTCGCCGCGGTCGGGCCCCGCATGGCCGAGGTGGCGGGCGAGGTGGCCGACGGCCTCATCGCCCATGCGTTTACGACCGAGCGCTACCTGCGGGAGGTGACGCTGCCGGCGGTGGAGCGCGGCCTCGCACGCGCGGGCAGGGACCGGAGAGGCTTCGAGATCACCTGCCCCGTGTTCACCGTGGTCCAGCGCGACGAAGCCGCCGACGATCGCCAGCGCCGGGCCATCCGGGCCCAGATCGCCTTCTACGGGTCCACGCCGGCCTATCGCCCCGTGCTCGAGCTCCACGGCTGGGGGGAGCTGCAGGGGCGGCTCCACGCGCTCTCGCTCCGCGGTCGCTGGGAGGAGATGGGCGAGCTCATCACCGAGGAGATGCTCGAGACCTTCGCCGTGGTCGCGCGCCCCGAGGACCTCGCGGACCGCCTCCGCGCCCGCTTCGGGGGGCTGCTCGACCGCATCGCCGGGGTGGGCGCCGACGCGCCCCCCGAGGAGCAGCGCGCGCTCATCGAGGCGCTCCGCGACTAGGGGCGCCGGCCCGGGATCTCCGCGCGCCGCTCAGCCGAGCGCGGTGAGCAGCGCGCCGAGCGGGCGACTCTCGCTCCGCTCGGGCAGGCCGGCGGCCCGGCAGCGGGCGAGGTGCTCCCGGTGGAATGCCTCGAAGAGGCGGCGGACCTCGGGTACGGCCGCGCCCGCCCCCGCGCGTCCGCCCGCCCGGAGCACCGCGAGCGCCCCCACCAGGTAGCGGGATCCGAGCACCCCCACGAGGAGGTGCTCCATCTCCTCGAGGTGGCCGAGGAGCGTCGGCGCCTCGTGGGGTCGGCTCGAGAGC
>JALSIO010000602.1 GCA_026989995.1 Myxococcales bacterium | reverse complement strand
GGGCCCCGCGGGGGCACCCCACCGAGCGATGAAATCGACATTGATTTTCATTTTCCTCGCGGCTAGGATCCGGGGGCTCGGCCGGCGGCCTGCCGGCGCGGTGGGCCGGATGCCGGTCCGCGTCCTTCCCGCGCGATGAGGGCCCGGGGAGGCCGGGCTTCGAGCCGGAGGGGGTCCGGGCCCTCTTCAGGGGTGAACGGGAGCGCTTCCATGGTCGTCTGCCACTGTCGCGGCATCTCGGATCGCACGATTCGCAAGCTCGCCCGCTCCGGGGCCGAGGGGGTCGTCGACGTGACCCGGGGCTGCGGAGCCGGAGGCCGTTGTGGCGGCTGCCGTCCCGCGATCGCGGCCATTCTCGAGGAGGAGCGCCACACCGGCGAACGCGGCCGAAACGGGCTCTCCTCCCTCGAGCCCGCGGCCGCCACGGGCTGAGGCGGGGGCTTCGCCTCTCCGTCTTCGCGGCCCGGCGCGACACCACTTCGCGGCGCGCGCCGTCCCTCGCGCCGCGGAATCGAATGTCGCTTTCAACAAGCTTGCTGCGCCGTATCCGGCTGCGTAGGCTGCCCCCGGTCTGCGAGACCCCTTCATCCGTTCCAGCCCTCGCGGGAGGTTCCATCGTGCGCGGCGATCCCGAAGTGATCGAGATCCTGAACGACGTGCTCACCGCCGAGCTCACGGCCATCAACCAGTACTTCATCCACTACAAGATGTGCGAGAACTGGGGCTACGCGCGGCTGGCGAAGCGCAAGCGCGAGGACTCCATCGAGGAGATGAAGGACGCCGAGAAGGTGATCGATCGGATCCTCTACCTCGACGGAGTGCCGAACATGCAGCGGCTCTTTCCCGTGCGTGCAGGCGAGGATCCGGTCGAGCAGCATCGACTCGATCTCGAGCTCGAAACCGAGGCCATCGCCCGGCTGAACCGGGCCATCGCGCTCGCTCGCGAGAAGGGCGACAACGGCACGCGGGAGCTGCTCGAGGAGATCCTGCACGGCGAGGAGGAGAGCGCGGACTGGCTCGAGGGGCAGCTCCACGCCATCGGCGAGATCGGCAAGGAGCGCTACCTCGCCGAGCAGCTCCACGACTGAGATCAGCCGGCGACGCCCGCCCGAGCGGTTACCGGCCCCCGGCACGCCGCACAGGCCTCGATCTCGGCGAGGAGGTCGCGGGTCTCCTCCCAGCCGATGCAGGCGTCGGTGATGGAGACTCCATAGCGGAGGGGCAGGCCCGGCTCCCAGGGCTGCCGGCCCGGCTCGAGGTGGCTTTCCAGCATCACGCCGCAGACCTCCTCCCGACCGTCGGCGACGGCGCGGAGCACCTCCCGGCACACCGCACCCTGGCGCTCGTGGTTCTTGCCCGAGTTGTCGTGGGAGCAATCGACCATCACGGCCCTCGCGGGAGCCACCTCGCGGATCAGCTCGATCGCCCGGTCGATGTGATCGGCGCCGTGGTTCGGCCCCGCCGCCCCGCCGCGCAGGACGAGGTGGCAGTCCCGGTTGCCCGTGGTGTGGATCACGCTGGTCGCGCCATCGGGGCCCACGCCCAGGAAGCTGTGCGGGTGGGCCGCCGCGACGAGGGCGTGGCGCACCACGGTGAGATTCCCGTCGGTCGGGTTCTTGAGGCCCACCGGCATGGACAGGCCGCTGGCCATCTCCCGGTGCGTCTGGCTCTCGATGGTGCGCGCGCCCACCGAGGCCCAGGAGACGAGGTCCGCGAGGAAGGCGGGCGTGATCGGGTCCAGGAACTCCGTCGCGCAGGGCAGGCCGAGGCGGCCGATCTCGAGCAGCACGCGCCGCGCGGCGTGAAGCCCCCCACGCACATCGCAACTGCCGTCGAGGCGGGGGTCGTTCAGCAGTCCCTTCCAGCCCACCGCGGTGCGGGGCTTCTCGAAGTAGGTGCGCATGAGGATCAAGAGGCGCTCGCGGCTGGCCTCGGCGACCTCGCGCAGCCTCCGGGCG
>JALSIO010000601.1 GCA_026989995.1 Myxococcales bacterium | reverse complement strand
CGCCTCCGCCGAGCCGTAGGCGCGCGCCGTGTCGAGGGCATCCACGCCCCGGCTCCCCGCGACTGCGAGCATGGCCCGGAGCGAGGCGTCGTCGGGTGGCCCGGTGCGGTTGGCGATGCCGTAGGGAGCGCCCCACTGCGCGCTTCCGAGCCGGATGCGCGGAGCCTCCTCCCTCACCACGCCGTGAAGCCCCCGTCGACCACGAGGTTGTGCCCTGTCACGTAGCGGGAGAGGTCGGAGAGCAGGAAGAGCGCGGCACCGGCGAACTCCTCGGGCTCCCCGACGCGCCGGAGCGCGGTGCGGGCAGCGAGGGCGTCGGCGAAGGCACCGGCCCTGCGAACCTCCGGGCGCGGGAAGGGCCCCGGGCTGAGGGCGTTGACGCGGATGCCGAGCGGGCCCAGGCGGCAGGCCGCGTAGCGGGCGTACTGGGCCAGCCCCGCCTTCGCGGCGCCGTAGCCCGGGGGGCTCTCGAGCTCGGGTGCGCTCTCGTAGAGCCGCGGATCGGGCGACACGAGCCCGTAGATCGAGCCCACGAGCACGATGGAGCCCGACCGGTGCCGCCGCATGCGTTCGGCGGCGGCCTGGCTCGCGAGGATCACGTCCGCCACGCCGCGCACGAACGCCGTCGCGAGCCGTTCCGGGTCGGACCGCGGACCCGGCGCGTCGAGGGGGGCTCCCGCGAGGCAGAGCAGGCCGTGGAGCGTGCCCGCCTCCTGCTCGGCCCGGTCGAAGGCCGCTTCCACCTCGGCGGCTTCGCCGAGGTCCGCGGGCTGCACGCACACCGCCGCACCCGGGACCGCCTCGCGAACCGAGCGGACGAGCCGCTCGAGGGGATCGCGCTTGCGGGCCGAGGCGACCACCACCGCGCCGGCCCGGGCGAGGGCGCGGACGGCCGCGCTGCCGAGGTGGCCGCTCGCGCCGAGCACCACCACGCCGCGGCCGGCGAGGCCGAGCTGCCCGTCGGTGGAAGCCGTCATCCCTCCTCCGGGGACTTCTGGCGCACCTGCCGGTTGATGCGCGGGATCTCGGGGTGCCGGTCGAGGGCCGCGACCATGTCGGCGTAGCCGATCTCCCGCCAGCGGTCGCCGAAGACCGCGAAGGCGTGTCGGGCCATCTCGAGGTCCAGCAAGGTGTCGACGGTCCACCGCCAGCCGCCGCGCCGCGGTGTCCCGGGTGGAGGCCGCAGGTGCCGATGCCCCCCCGTCGCGCCGAGCCAGGTGAGCACGTGGGCGCGGTGGAAGGGCTGGTCGGGCGGGATCTCGCGCTCGGCGCACAGCACCGCGTCGGCGCGGGCGAGCTGGGGCACGTAGCCGAGCGGCCAGGTCCGGTCCGAGGCGTCGGCACCGACCACGGTGGCCTCGGGGTCGAGCCCCGGGATCTCCTCGATCAGGCGGTTCACGATCTCGCCGTCGACGAAGGGGTTGTCGGCGGTCACCCGGACCACCCAGTCGGGTTCGCGCTCGCGGATGATGGCGGTGAACCGGGCGAGCACGTCGTCGAGCGGGCCGCGGTGGACCCGGCACCCGAGCTCGCGGGCCCAGACCTCGGTCACGCAGTCCTCCGGGCGGCTGCTGGTGGCGACCCACCACTCGTCCACCCGCGCGCCGCGGAGCCGTTCGAGGAGGACGGCGAGCAGGGGGCGATCGAAAATCGGGGCGAGGATCTTGGCCGGGAGCCGTCGGCTCGAGAGTCGCGCCTGGACGATACCGATCACGCGCGGCACGGGGCCTCCTCGGTGCTCGGGGTGAGGGTGTGGGAGAGCAGGAGGGCAGCGAGGCGGCGCGCTCCGTCGGCAGGGGCCAGCAGGCTGCGGCCGCTCAGGGCGGCGCGCCGCAGCCAGGCCGGGTCGCCGGCCCGCTCGAGCGCCCGGGCCAGGGGCTCCGGGCCGCGCTCTCCGGCGCCTCCGGCGTAGATTCCGAGTCCCAGGGCCTCGAGCCGGCGCGCGGCGGCGGCATCCGCGGATCGATGGACCCGGTGGAGGGCCGGCACGCCGAGCCGGGCGAGCTCGTAGGTCGCCACGCCGAAGCCGCAGACCGCCACCGCGCAGCGCGCGGCCAGGCCGACGAAGGCCGGGCGCGAGAGCGGCCCGTGGACCCGGAACCCCGCCTCCTCGAGGGCATCCTGCAGCGCCGCGTCGCCGAGCCGCGAGGCGGGCACGATGGCGTGGCGCTCGAGGGAGGCGAGGGCCGGTGCCCGCCGGGAGAGCTCCGCGGCGAGCCACGTGGCCAGGGGGCCGGTCTGCCCGCCGGGATCCGCGCCGCCGAGGGTGAGCAGGAGGGCGTCGCGGGCGGCCGGGTCTGCCGGGGGCCCGGCGGCGAGGACCTCGCGGGGGAGGATGCACCACGCGGGGCCCTGGCGAAGCCGCGGGTGGCGGATCCGGGGCCCGTGGGCGACCGGAAGCACGGTGAGCGTGGCCTCCTCCAGGAAGTCGAGCCGGTCGAGGACCACGGTGGGTACACCCCGCCGGAGGGCCTCCTCCACGATGCGGCGCACCGGCCGCGGCGTGTCGACGAGCACCGCCGCGGGCTCACCGGGCGCGATCCCGCGGGACCCCCACGGATCGATCGCAACCGGTGGAGCGCCGCAACCCCGCTCGAGCAGTGCACGGGCCGCGTCGTCCCCGGCGAAGGACACGGCGACCCGGGCGCCGTGGGCCCGCGCCGCCTGCACGACCTCGGCGCAGCGGGCCACGTGCCCGAATCCCTCGGCGGCACCGCCGGAGGTCACGACCCGGAGCTCGGATGCTCGTGCCGGCGGGGTCACGGCTGGAAGGACTCCCGGATCTCCCGCAGCGGCCGCAGGCCGTCGCGGGGATCCGCCCGCCACGCCCGATCGGGAAGCTCGACGGGAACCGGGGCCTTGGTCCCGTCTCCGTCCGCCCGAAGGCCCTCGCGAACCTCGGAGATGAGCTCCGCGGCGGGCCCGGGCAGCCAGCAGTGGCCGGCGGCGAACTCCTCGCCGCGCCCGTCGAGATCGAGGTGGAACTCGACGAGCGAGGCGCCGAAGCGGTGGACGGCCCGGTGGACGACGCCGGGTCGGGTGGTGTGGTCGCTGAGGCCCACGGAAAGCCGCATTCCCGGGTGGCGCGGGCCGATCGCCCGCAGGGCCTCGAGGGCGGAGAGGTTGGCCTGCTCCGGAGGGGTGGGATAGCCCGAGACGCAGTGCAGGAGCGTCAGCTCGCGGCATCCGGCCCCCTCGAGCACCTCCACCGCACGGTGCACCTCGGCCTCGGTCGCCATCCCCGTCGAGAGCACCACCGGCAACCCCGTGCCCGCGCAGGCGGCGAGCAGGGGTTCGTAGAGCAGCTCGTAGGAGGCGATCTTCAGGAAGTCCACGTGGGGGCGCAGCGCCTCCACGGCCCGGAGCGAGAAGGGCGTGCAGCCGAAGGCGAGGCCGCGGGCCCGGGCGCGCTCCGCGAGCGCCGGCAGGAACCGCTCGGGGAGCTCCCATCGGTGGCGGGCGCGGTGGTCGGGGCTCCGCGCGAGGATCTCGGGAGCGAAGAGCTCGTCGACCCGGAAGAGCTGGAACTTCACCGCGTCGCAGCCGATCCGCGCGGCCTCGTCCACGAAGGCGAGGCAGCGATCGAGCCGGGCGTGGTGGTTGCTCGAGACCTCGGCGACGAAGCGGACACCCGGGAAGATCCTTCCCGCGCCGTTTCGGTCTGCAATGCGGTCTTCCATGCTGCAACGCTCCGGAGCCGCCAGGGGAAGCTTCTTCCCACCCGGCTGCAGGCGCCGTGCAAGACACGTGCCCCGAATCCGCGTCCCTTCCGGCCCCTCCGGCCCCGCTGCGTGGTTCGGGGCGGGTGCCCGCCCGGCGGCAGGGGCGATGGCACGGGGCTTGCTCCGCGCTTCGCCGGAGGAGGGGCCCATGATCCGCGTTCTCCACAACCGAGCCGAGAGCCGTGCCGACCCGAGCGAGCACGGCGATCTGCGTGCCCTGGTCCGGGCCGCCCTCGAGGCGGTGGGCCCCGGGCGGGTGGTCACCCGCCTCGCCGTGAATGCCTGCGAGATCCCGGAGCCGGACCCGGAGCGGCTCGCGGGCTTTCCGCTCGACCAGGTCGATGAGGTCGCGATCGAATCGCGCACGGCCGCCGAGGTGGCGCTCAGCAGCCTCGAGAGCGCCGCCGAGTACAGCGAGCGGGTGGAGGCGGCCCTCGTGCGGGCGGCGGATCTCTTCCGCGCCGGGCACCTCGATCGGGCCAACGAACTGTGCGCCGACGCCGCCGATGCCCTGGGTGTGATCCTCTACGTCGGCTCAGGCGCCGCCATCGCCCTCGGCCCGCCGGGCGAACGGCTGCGCAGTCTCGGCGATGGACTCGCGCCGTGGCTCGACTCCGTGGTCCGGGCCCAGGAGCAGTACGACTGGCTCCGGGTTGCCGACTGCCTCGAGTACGAGGTGGCGCCGCGCGTGGGGGAGCTGCGGGCGGCCATGCACGAGGCCCTGCGACGCGCGGCTCCGTGCGCGGAGACGGGTCGTGGTGCCTAGTCCCGCTCCGCGTCCGCAGGGCACCGAGCGGCGCGCGTACTACCGGATCGAGACCTGCCTGCCGATCCGGGTCCTGCGGGGGGATCCGTCCGCGTGCGAGCGGCTGCGCCGGGAGATCGAAGCGAGTGTGCGGGAAACCACGCTCGCGGCCGTGGACGCCCCCCTCGAGGCGCGCCTCGCGCGGATCGAGGAGAAGCTCGACCGGCTGCTCGCGCAGGTCGGCGGAGGCGAACCGCCGCTCGGCCGGGAAGATCTGGCCTCGGTGCGGCTCTCGGGCTCGGGGCTCGCCTGCCGCGTGTCGGGACGCCCCCGACCAGGCGAGGAGGTCGTCGTCGAGATGCTGCTTCCGGGTGGTGCGCCCGAGCCGGTCCGGGCCGTCGCACGGGTGGTGAGCGCCGAGCCCGCGGCGGAGGGTGGCAGCCGTGCCGCACTCGCCTTCACGGCCATCGACGAGCTCGATCGGGAGGCGATCGTGCGGTACGTGAGCGCGGTCCAGCGGCGGGAGCGGCGCCGCGAGGCCGAGGGGCGATGAGGGTCGCCGTCCTCGCCCTCCTGCTCGCGGTGTCGGGGCTCTCCGGCCGCGTGGCCGGTGCCGCCGATCCGACGGGCGGCCAGCCCACGGCGAGCGCGGGGCCCGCGTCCGCGGTGGAAGGGCCGGCCTCGCCGGCTCCCACGGGCGAGGCCGGCCCGGCGCCCCGCCGCGCCGGGGACGCCCGGTCGGGGGACGGGACCGGCGAGCCCGGCCCTACGGGCGCGCCGGCGGCGGCGCTTCCGCCGGCGCCCGACCGGGTGCTCGGGGCCGCGCTTCTCCGGACGCCACCGCTCGACCTTCTGCCCGTGTGCGTGCCCCGCGATCTCTCGGCGGGGCTCGCGGGCATCGCGTCCGCGGCAGCGGCGGGGCGGCCGGGCGACGCGCTCGAGGCCCTCTCCGGCCTGGACCATCCGGGCGCCTCGGACCTCGCCGGAGGCGAGGTGCTCCGGGCCATCCTCCTGGCGCGCACCACCCGCGATCGCGCGGGGCTCCGGGCGGCGCGCGCCGCGCTCCGGCGGGCACTGGCCGGGGAGGCGCCCGCGTCTGCGCGGGTGTGCGCGCGGCTCGAGGCGTCGCGGGTCGAACTCCTGCTCGGCTTCGGCCCGGAGGCCGCGGCCCACGCGGCGCGCGCCGCCCGGGAGGGCGGCCCGCTCCCCCCTGCGCTCGAGCGCCGGGTCGCATTCCTGCGGGCCGAGGCCCGCTACCTCGGCGGCGACGAGGCAGGTGCGGCGGCGCGCTTCGCGGAGCTCGTCGACACCCGCCAGCCGGAGGTCGCCGTGGGCGCCGCCCTGCGGCTCGCCGACGCGGCCTTCGATCACGGGGATCGGGCCGCGGCCTTCGCGCGCTATCCGGAGGCCGTCGGCCGGCTCGCCGAGCTCCGCGGCGTCGATCCGGTGTGGCTGATGCGCACCGCGGAAGCTGCCATCGCAGCCGGGGCGGCGCCGAAGGCGCTTCCGTGGCTCACCCGCCTCGACCGCACGGGCGGGCCGCCGGAGCTCGTGGCCGCGGGGAGGATCCGCCAGGCCGACCTCTGGGCCGCGAGCGGGCAGGCGGTGCGGGCCCGGGATCTGCTGCTCGCGATCGAGGGCGACGAGGAGCTCCCGCGCACGGTGCGGATGCTGGCCTCGGTGCGGATGGCGGATCTCGGGGTCTCGCCCCGCGATCCGGGGGAGCTGCTCGCGGACCTGCGCGCCGCGGCCCTGGCACCCGATCCCCTGCTCGCGACGTACGGCCGTAGCGTCCTGCTCGGCGCGCTTCTGGAACGCGGCGAGTTCGACGAGGCGCTCGACGTGGCCGGCCGGCTCCTCGTGCAGGAGCCGCCGGACGCGCTGGCGCCGGGGATCCGCGCGCGGATCGACGCGCTGCTCCGGGCGCTCGCGCCGGACGTGGTAGAGACGAAGCGCTGCCGGACCTTCGTGATGCGGGTCGGGGGGCGCCGCCGGCTGCTGATCGGTGCGGCGTCGGAGCCGGCGCCGCTCGTCCGCCTCGGGGAGTGCTACGCCGAGATCGGGCTTCTCGAGGTCGCCCTCGAGGTCTACCGGAGCGTGGCCGCCTCCCTGGGGCTCGAGGGGGCGCGCGCGGTCGTGATGCCCATGGCGCGGGCGGCCTTCGAGGCCGGCGACCTCGAGGTGGCCCGCACGGCTGCACGGGCCTACCTGCGGCAGGGTGGTCCGAACCTCGCCCCCTGGCGGCTCCTGCTCGGCGAGGTGGAGCTCGAGGCCGGCCGGCTCGAGCGGGCGCGGGAGCCGCTCGTCGCGGCGCTCCGGGGGGGGTCCCTCCACGGACGGGATCGCGTCCGGGGCCTGCTGGCCCTCGCCCGGGTGGCCTCCCGACGAAAAGGGGGAGAGGAGGACCGGCGCCTGCTCCACGACGCCTTTCTCGCCCTCGACGACGCGACGGCGGAAACCGGCGGGGGCGACCTCGGGGAGGCGGCGCTGCTCACCGCGGAGCTCTTCCGCCGCGCCGGCGAGCCGGAGCCCGCCCTCGCCCTCTACCGGCTGGCAGCGGATTTCCTTCCGGACGGGTTCCGGCTCGCCGAGGCCACCTACTGGCTCGGAAGCCTCAGTCCGGATCCCGACGAGCGCCGCACGGCGCTCGAGCGCGCAGCCGGACTCGAGGAGGGCGGGCGCTTCGCCTCCCTCGCCCGCCACGAGCTCGAGATCGCCCCGCTGCGCGCCGCAGTCGGCCGGTCGCCGGGCGGGAGCCCGGCGGAGCTGCGGCCGTGAAGCCCGGGACGGCCCATCCGGGGGCGGCGCTGGTGCTCTCCCTGCGCGGGCCGCTGGCCCGGATCGAGCTGCTGGCGGGCCGGCTCGTGCGCTCCGCTCCCTCTCCGGCCGAGCGGGAGATCGGCGAAGCCATCTCGTGCGCGGTCGCGGAGCTCGACGGGATCGTGGGCCAGGTGCTCGCGCTCTTTGCACCGCCGCCGGAGGTTGCAGCTGCGCAGGGACCGGTGGGGCCGGTACTCGACGAGGTGGTGGAGCGGCTCGCCCCCGCGCTCGCGGCGCGGGGCCTCGCCTGCACGCGGGACCGGCGTGGGGATGGGGCGCTCGTCGGCCTCGCACGCGCGCGCCGTGCCGCCATCGAGCTTCTCGACGGCGTCTCCCGGGAGCTGAGCTCCGGCTCGGCCCTCCGGCTCGGCGCCCGCGAGCGTTCGGGATGCGTGAGCCTCGTCGTCGCCGTCGAGGCCGGGCAGACCGGGGGGGCGTCGTGTGCTCCGCCCGAGTGCCCCGAGGCCGTGGTGCGGCTCGACGAGTGCGAGGTGCCGGTGTACGAGCGCGCCCTCGGAGGTGGGGGAGGCGGATGCACCGCCTCCTGATCGTGGAGCCGGATTCGCGCCTCCGCACCGAGCTCGCCCGGGCGCTCCGGCGAAGCGGCTACCGCGTGGAGGCGGTGGACGGGCTCGAGGCAGCCCGGGGGCGGCTGGCAGCCGGCGGCTTCGATGCGGCGGTGGTCGACGCCTCCGAGGGGGACGGCCCGCGGGGCCTGCGCCGGCTGCGCCACCTCTGCCCGGAGCTGCGGATCGTCGCGGTGCTCACCGCTCCCTCGGTGGAGGACGTGGTGGAGGCCATGCGGGCCGGGGCACGCGATGTGCTCCGCAAGCCCTTCGCCCTCGGCCGCCTCGAGGAGGCCGTTCGGGCCGCGGTGCGGGCCGCGCGCCCGGTGGCGCCGCGGGTGCGCATCGAGACCCGCGACCCGGGCATGCAGCGGCTCCTCGAGCAGGCGGAGGCGGCTGCCGCCACCGAGGCCACCATCCACATCGCCGGGGAGAGCGGCACGGGCAAGGAGCTCCTCGCGCGCTTCGTCCACGCGAGGAGCGCGCGCTCCCAGGGCCCCCTGGCCGTCGTCAACTGCGCCGCGCTCCCCGAGGAGCTCGCCGAGAGCGAGCTTTTCGGCCACGAGCGCGGGGCCTTCACCGGCGCGGTGAGCTCCCGGCTCGGGCAGATCGCGGCCGCCGACGGCGGCACGCTGGTGCTCGACGAGGTCGCCGAGGCCGGGCCCCGGCTGCAGCCGAAGCTGCTCCGCGTGCTCCAGGAGCGCGAGGTGCATCCGGTGGGCGCGCTCACGCCGGTGCCGGTGGACCTCCGGGTGGTGGTCACGACCCAGCGCGACCTCGCGCGGGAGGTGGCCGCCGGCCGCTTCCGGGAGGATCTCTTCTTCCGGCTCGACGTGATCCGCCTCGTGGTGCCCCCGCTCCGGGAACGGCCCGCGGACATCCCGCTGCTCGCGGGGCGGTTCCTCGAGCGTTTCGCGGCCCAGGCGGGCGTCGAGGCCCCGGAGCTCGACCGGGCGGGTCTCGAGCGGCTGGCCCGCCATCCCTTTCGCGGCAACGTGCGCGAGCTCGAGAACCTGATGCGGCGCGCGGTGGTGCTCTTCGCCGGCGAGCGGATCGACATCGAGCGGCTGCTCGCGCCCCACGCCCGGAGCGGGTCGCCGGGGTGGCCCGCGGGCGCGCCCGAGATGCTGAATCTGAAGGAGCTCGAGCGCATGGCCATCTCCCGCTCCCTCGAGCGCTGCGGCGGCAACCGGACCCTGGCCTCCCGCGCACTCGGCATCAGCGTCCGCACGCTCCGCAACAAGATCCGCCTCTACGGCCTTGCCTGACGTCCGGTGCTCGGGGGTTGCACCGAGCCGGATCTGCCGGGGGTCTTTCAATCTGAACGCGCCGTCGGCAACCGGGCACGCGCGAGGCCACGCAAGTGCCCGGAACTGCGACCTCCGAGGGCAGCCGGCAGGTGGCACGCGACTTGCTCTGCAGCCCGCCGGGAGGTGAACGTGGGGTCGCTGCTCGATCCGGCCGGCGGGGTGCTCGAGGAGGCCATGCGATTTCGCGTGGCCCGGGCGGCCGTGCTCGCCGGGAACATCGCCAACGCCGACACCCCGGGCTACCGGCGCCTCGATCTCCGCTTCGACGAGGCCCTCTCGCGGGCCGAGGCGCGGCTCGTCCGCACCGATCCGGCGCACCTCGCGGGCGGGGCGCGGGCGGGGGCGCCGTGGCGCCTCGAGCAGGGACCCCGGGGCACCCGCCCGGACCGCAACGGGGTGGACTTCGAGCAGGAGCTCATCGCGATGCAGCGGAACGCCGGCGCCTTCACGGACATGGCGGCGGTCCTCGCCCGGCTGCAGGCGCTGGTCCGCACCGCCATCGGAACCGGCGGCTAGCGGAGGAGGGGGAACCGGTGAACCTCAGCACCATCGTGGACATCGCCGTTTCCGGGATCTCGGCGCAGCGGACCCGGATGGCCATCACCGCCTCCAACCTCGCCAACGCGGAGACCACCCGGACGCCGGAGGGGGGTCCCTACGTGCGCCGCGACCCGGTTTTTCGGGCCACCCGCGCCGTGGATTCCTTCGCCGACCAGCTCGAGCGGCGCCTGCGCAAGGTGGAGGTGGCGGGCGTGGTACGGGATCCGCGCCCCCCGCTTCGGGTCCACCGGCCCGGGCATCCCGATGCCGACGCCGACGGCATGGTGGCACTTCCGCGGGTCAATCCGGTCGAGGAGCTCACCAACATGATGACCGCGAGCCGCAGCTTCCAGGCGAACGTCTTCGTGCTGCGGAAGGTGCGGCAGATGGCCGAGGCCGCGCTCGGCCTCGGCCGCTAGGGGAGGGCTCCATGGGAGTCGAGACCACGCCGCGGGTGGAGCTGACCCTTCCCCGGCTTCGGACCCCGGAGCCGGCCGCCGCCGGGGGAAGCCGCTTCGGTGAGCTCCTCGGCCGGGCGGTCGCAGAGGCGAACCGAGCCCAGCTCGAGGCACAGGAGCAGGGGGAGAAGCTCGCCCGCGACGAGACGGACACGGTCGACGCCATGGTCGCGCTCTCCCGCGCGGACGTGACCCTGCGCTTCGTGGTGGCGCTTCGCGACCGGGCGCTCGAGGCCTGGCGCGAGATTTCCCGGCTTCAGGTCTAGCGGGTAGGGGGACGCGGTGCCGGAGTGGATCTCGAACCTGATCGAGCAGGCGCGGGCCCTGCCGCCGGGTCGGCGCCTCGCGCTCGCGCTCACGGGCCTCGGCTCCCTGGCCTTCTTCCTCTGGCTCGGCTACGGCGCGGCCGGAGCCGACTACCGGCCGCTTTACCGAGGCCTCGCCGAGGACGAGGCGGCGCGGGTGGTGGAGGCGCTGTCCACCGAGAACATCCCCTACCGCCTCAGCTCCGGTGGCACCGGCATCGACGTTCCCGCCGAGGCGGTCTACGAGGCCCGCATCCGCCTCGCCGGGCGGGGGCTTCCCTCGGGCGGAGGGGTGGGCTTCGAGCTCTTCGACCGCCCGGGCTTCGGGGTGAGCGACTTCGTCCACCGGGTGAACTTCCGCCGGGCCCTGCAGGGGGAGCTCGCCCGGAGCATCGAGACCCTCGAGGCGGTGGACCGCGCGCGGGTGCAGATCGCGCTTCCGGAGTCGACCGTCTTCGTGGGGCGGGAGCGCCGCCAGCCGAGCGCGTCGGTGGTGCTGCGCCTCCGCCCCGGCGCCGAGCTCGGCGAGTCCACCGCCCGCGGCATCGTCCACCTCGTGGCCTCGAGCGTGGAGGGCCTCACCGCCGACCGGGTCACCGTGGTGGACGACCTCGGACGGCTGCTCGCGCCGCAAGGGGAGGGGGGCGCCTTCGCGGTCCCGGCCACGGAGCTCGCCCACCAGGCCCGCGTGGAGGCCCTGCTCGCCCGGCGCATCGAGGACATCCTCGAGCCGACGGTCGGGATCGGGCGGGTGGTCGCGCAGGTCCGCGCCGAGCTCGACTGGACACGCCGGGAATCCGAGGCGGAGCGCTACGACCCGGATTCCCAGGTCGCGCGCAGCGAGCAGATCTCGACGGAGACCACCTCCGAGTCCGGGGGCGCACCCGGTGGCGTCGCCGGGCTCGCGGCCAACACGCCGGATCTCGCCACCGCGCCCGGCGGTGGCGGCGGAAGCAGCAGCAGCACCCAGTCCACGGAGACCATCAACTACGAGATCTCGAAGACCGTGGTTCGCGAGGTGGAGCCCCTCGGCGACGTGAAGCGCCTGCACGTGGCCGTCCTCGTCGACGGCAAGCCCGCCGAACCCGGCGCCGACCCCGCCGCCGCCGGCTTCGTGCCCTGGAGCCCCGAGGAGCTCCGTGAGTTCGAGAAGCTCGCTCGCCAGGCCGTGGGCTTCGACGAGGACCGCGGGGACGAGATCACCCTCCACTCGGCGCCCTTCCGCTCCCTCGCGCTCGAGGAGGAGGCGCCGCCCCCCTGGGCCGATCCGACGCTCCTCGGCCTGGTCGCCACCGCCCTGCGGGTCCTCGGCGTGGCACTCGTGGTGGTGCTCTTCGCCCGCCTCGTGGTGCGCCCGCTCGCGGGTGCGCTCGGGCCCGGGCCCACCGACGCGCTCCCCGCCGGCGGCATGACCGCGGCCCAGATGGAGGCCCAGCTCGCGGGCGGAGGCGCGGCTGCGCCGACCCCCCCGGCACCGGCCAGCCTCGCCGAGCAGGTGGCGCAGGTCACGCAGATCCGCAGCGACGACTCGGTCAAGGCCGTGCGCAAGTGGCTCCGGGAGGAGTAGCGGGTGGACTTCGACCAGCTCACGGGCCCCGAGAAGGCCGCCATCCTCGTGCTCTCCCTTCCCGAGGACCGCGCGCGGGAGTTCTTCGCCCGGATGGAGGACGACGAAGTCGAGAAGATCCTCGCCGCCATCGCCCGCTTCGAGGAGATCCCCCCGAAGATCCAGGAGCAAGTGCTCGAAGAGTTCCGGGAGGCGGTCGGCGAGCGGAACTACGGCGTCGCCGGCGGTCGGGATCGGGCGCTCGCCCTGCTCGAGCGCAGCCTCTCCGAGGACCGCGCCCGCGAGATCATGGTCAAGCTCGGGCGCGACGAGAAGCGCATCGACTGGACCCTCCGCGGCTTCGAGCCGGCCTTCGTCGCGGCGGTGCTCCGCTCGGAGCACCCGCAGACCATCGCGCTGATCCTCTCCCAGATCCCGGCGGAGCACGGAGCCGAGGTGATCCATCACCTCCCCGAGGACCTCCGCCCGGAGGTGTTGCTGCGCCTCGCGGACCTCGGGACCGTCACCACGGAGATCGTGGGCGAGCTCGAGGAAGGGGTCGCGGAGCTCTTCGGCCGGCGTCCCGGCTCCCCCACCCGGGTGGGCGGGCACGACGTGGCCGCGAAGCTCCTGAACCGCGTACCCAAGACCGACGGCCAGGCCATCCTCGAGGGCCTCGAGAGCCGCAACCCGGAGCTCGCCGGCGAGATCCGCAAGCGGATGCTCACCTTCAACGACCTCGTGAACATCGACCGCAAGGGCTTCCAGGCGCTGCTCCGCGAGATCTCCACCGAGGACCTCGTGGTGGCGCTCAAGCTCGCCAGCGAGGAGATGAAGGAGAAGGTCTTCTCCAACGTGTCGTCCCGGGCGGCGGACCAGCTGCGGGAGGAGGGCGAGCTGCTCGGGCCGATGCGCGTGGCCGACGTCGAGAAGGTGCAGCAGCAGATCGTCGACGTCGCCCGCCGCCTCGAGGAGGAGGGGCGTCTTTCGATCAACCTCGGAGGCGGCGATGAGATGGTCTGAGGGCGCCGCCTTCGAGCCGGATCCCGGATCGCCCGCGGACCGCGCCTTCGAGCGTCTCGATCCGGCCCCCGATTTCGCAGCCTCGCCCGGTGCCTCCGACCGGGCGGCGGAGCCGCCCGCGCCGGGCCTCGACGAGCTGCTTCGGGAGGCCTACGAGCGGGGACGCGCCGAGGCCCGGGCCGAGCTCCCGGTGGCCGAGACCGAGGCCCTCGGGCGGGCGCTTTCCTCGCTGGAGCGCGGTGCCCGGGCCCTGGCCGTCCTGCGCCGCGATCTGCTCCGCGCGCAGCGGCACGCCGTGGTGGAGCTCGCCTTCGCGGTGGCCGAACACGTGCTCGGACGGGCCGTGCAGGCGGATCCCGAGGGCCTCGCCGACCGCGTGGCCGAGGCCCTGGCGCTGCTTCCCGAGGGTCGGCCCGAAGCGTTGCGCCTGTCTCCCGCCGACGTCGAGACCCTG
>JALSIO010000600.1 GCA_026989995.1 Myxococcales bacterium | reverse complement strand
TCCTGGGCCAGCGCTGCCCGGATGGCGGCGAGGTCTACGTCCCCTCCCGCGGTAGCTGCCCGGCCCACGGGCGGCCCACCGAGGGCGAGATCGAGCTTCCCGACCTCGGCACCGTGACCACCTTCTGCATCGTCCGGATCCCCGCCGAGAACCTCTCGGTGAAGCCGCCCTTCGCGGCCGCCCACATCCTGCTCGACGGGGCGGACATCCCCTTCTTCCACGTCATCGGGAACTGTCCGGTCGAGGCAGTGCGGATGGGAATGCGGGTGCGCGCCGTCTGGGCGCCGGACGACCAGATCGGGCCCACGCTCCGGAGCATCCTCTACTTCGAGCCCACGGGGGAGCCCGACGCCCCGTTCGAGAGCTATCGGGAGCACCTCTGATGCGGGACGTCGCCATCCTCTCCTTCGCCCAGTCGGCGAGCGTTCGCCGGGAGGCACGGCGCAACGAGGTGGAGATCCTGATGCCGGTGGTGCGCGAAGCGGTGGCGCGCTCCGGCATCCCGCGCGCCGAGATCGACTTCATCTGCTCCGGCTCCACCGACTACCTCCAGGGCTCGCCCTTCGCCTTCGTGATGGGCCTCGACGCCGTGGGCGCCTGGCCCCCCGTGGCGGAGTCCCACGTGGAGATGGACGGCGCCTTCGCCCTCTACGAGGCCTGGGTGAAGATCCAGACCGGCCAGGCGGAGTCGGCGCTCGTCTACGGGTTCGGCAAGTCGAGCCCCGGCGATGTGGCCGAGATCCTGGCGCTGCAGCTCGATCCGTACACGGTGGCGCCGCTGTGGCCGGACGCGGTGAGCCTGGCCGCCCTCCAGGCGCGCCTCTGCCTCGAGGCGGGCGTGGTGACGGAGAAGGAGATGGCCGAGGTGGCCGCCCGGAGCCGTCGCGATGCCCTCTCGAATCCGAACGCCCAGCTCCGGGGGGAATTCTCCGCCGACGCGCTCCTCTCGGAGCCCTACCTCGTCGATCCGCTCCGGCGGCACGACTGCCCCCCCATCTCGGACGGGGCGGCCGCCATGGTGATCGCCAGCGCCGAGGTGGCGGCCCGCAGCGCGGTCAGGCCCGTGTTCATCCGCGGCTTCGACCACCGGGCGGAGCCCCAGGACCTCGGCGTCCGGGATCTCACCCGCTCCGTCTCCACGGAGCTCGCCGGGGAGAAGGCGGGGGTGGGGCGCGCCCCGGTCGAGATCGCCGAGCTCTACGCGCCGTTCACCCATCAGGAGATCCTGCTGCGCCGGGCGCTCGGGCTCGGCGACGGCGTTCGCATCAACCCCTCCGGAGGCCCGCTCGCCGCCAATCCCCTCATGGCGGCGGGCCTGATCCGCGTGGGCGAGGCCGCCGCGCGGGTGGCCTCCGGCGAGGCCCGCAGAGCCGTGGCCCACGCGACCTCGGGCCCCTGCCTGCAGCAGAACCTGGTCTGTGTCCTGGAGGGCGAGTGATGGCGGAGCGGTGCGCGGTGATCGGCATCGGGCAGACGAAGCACCAGGCGAAGCACGCCGACCTCGATCTGGCGGGCGTGGTCCGGCAGGCGGCCGAGCGCGCCCTCGAGGACGCGGAGCTCACCTGGAAGGAGATCGACGCCGTGGTGCTGGGCAAGGCCCCGGACATGTTCGAGGGTGTGATGATGCCGGAGCTCTTCCTGGCCGACGCCCTCGGCGCCGCGGGAAAGCCGCTCCTCCGTGTGCACACCGCGGGGAGTGTGGGCGGCTCGACCGGGATCGTGGCGGCGAGCCTCGTTCAGGCCGGGATCCACGACCGGGTGCTCACCGTGGCCTTCGAGAAGCAGTCCGAGAGCAACGCCATGTGGGCGCTCACCATCTCGCTTCCCTTCAACGTGGCGGTGGTGGCGGGTGCCGGCGGCTACTTCGCGCCGCTGATCCGGGCCTACATCCGCCGCTCGGGGGCACCCGAGGACACCGGCATCCGGGTGGCACTGAAAGACCGGAGAAGCGCGCTCAAGAACCCCTACGC
>JALSIO010000599.1 GCA_026989995.1 Myxococcales bacterium | reverse complement strand
GGGGACTCCGATCTTTTTCCCACTAATAGAAGGTGGCCGGTGCGACCTCGGAGTGCCGGCGGCCGAAAGGGGTGCGGACGACTCTGGGCGAGACTCTCATTTTCACAGAGAATCCACAAGGTTGAGATACGACCTGCGGGTGGGAGGTTCTCGCCGGCGGGCTGGTACGCATTCTGCAATCCGACGGCCCGGAAGGGGCGTCGGCCCCTGGGTGACAGGATTCTCGCGTCTCCCTCCTCTGGGAGGGCTCCTGGGCGGTCCCGGGGAGGAGCGTGGGGTGTCCGGGAAGACGCGCGAACTGGCGAGAGAGGAGGCTTCTTAGATGGCGAAGCGGGCATTCGGGCTTGCGATGGCGGTGCTCCTGGTGGGTGCGACCACGGCGTGGGCAGCTCCGCGGCTGATCGAAGTGCGCTGCGAGGGCACGGTGGGGTCGCCCTCCACGGGAACCTGCCGTGGCTCCGGCCTGGGCAAGGCGGACTTCAGCACGTCGCTGACGACCGGCGCGGCTGCCTACGCGCTGCCGAGCGGCGGCTCCTGCGATGCGGCCGACGGCTCCACGACCTTCAGCCGCGCCGGCGATGACCTGATCGTCGAGCTGGCCGGCGTGGTCTGCGACATGGGCCTCGTGGCGGTGGGCACGGTGCTGCTCCCGAACGACGTGTTCCAGGGTGCCTACCGGGTCGACGGCGACTCGAGCACCGGCCGCTACGCGGGCAACCGCGGCGCCGGCGACGCGATCATCGAGCTCGGCGGCGACGGCGAGCTGAACGGCTACTACAACGGTTCGCTGAACCGCTAGAGCCAGCCGACAGGGCACAGGGGAGGGGCGGGAACCGTGAGGTTCCCGCCCCTCTTTCTCTCTGCCCCCCTTCCCCGGCCACGCCGCCCTCGGGTTGCGCCCCGGGAGCGGCGGGGCGGCGCCTCGCTCCACCGGCTGCGCAGTGCATTGCCGCAGGCGCTGCCCTCGGTGACCCTGGATCCCATGCCCCACCCCTCCCCCACGGCGGATGCCGAGCCGATCCCCCGTCCGGCGGCACCGGGCCGCGGACGGGCCGACACTGCCGCATCCGACGCCGGCGCAAGACCGCCGGCCCGCGACCTCGCCGCGCTCTACGGGGTCGCCGTGGTCCCGGCGCCTCCGCCCGCCCGGGGAGGCCCGGAGCCGTCGCCGGAGCCCTGCATCGTGTGTGGCCTCGCCGGGGCGCCCGCAGCCATGCACCTTCCGGAGTTCGGGATCTGGCTCCGGCGGTGTGGCGGCTGCGGTCTCGGCTGGCTCGATCCCATGCCCGGGAAGGCCCTCTTGCGGAGCTTCTACCCGGAGGACTACTACGGCGCCCCCGGGCACAAGTTCGAGGCGCTGATCGAGCCGGTGGTCCGGTTGGTGGGAGCGCGCCATGCGCGCTTCCTCTCGCGGGGGCTCGACCCCGGCGCGCGCATCCTCGATGTCGGCTGCGGCCGCGGCGTCCACCTGCGCGGCCTCCTCGACGCCGGCCTCGAGATCCACGGCTTCGAGATCTCCGAGGAGGCCGTGCGGGGGCTCGACCCCCGGGTCCGCACCCGGGTGGCACCCGACCTGCGCGAGGCCGGCTACCCGTCGGCCCACTTCGACGAGGTGATCCTGTGGCACGTGCTCGAGCACGCCGCGGACCCGCTCGGCCTCCTGGACGAGATCCACCGCGTGCTCCGCCCGGGCGGGCGCCTGGTGGTGGCGGTGCCGAACTTCGGGAGCCTGCAGGCGCGGTTCGCGGGTCCGGCCTGGTTCCACCTCGACCCGCCGCGCCACCTCTTCCATTTCACCGTGCCGGCGCTCCGCCGGGCACTCCTGGACCGGGGCTTCCGGGTGCGCTCCGAGCACCACTTCTCACTGCGGCAGAATCCCTTCGGCTGGGTGCAGAGCGCCCTCAACCGGATCCCGGGACTCCCGCGGAACGGCCTCTACGTCCTCCTCCACCGCGGAGCGGGCCCGTCGGAG
>JALSIO010000598.1 GCA_026989995.1 Myxococcales bacterium | reverse complement strand
ACGAGGTGGTCGGGACCGTGGGGCCGCCCGACCTGCTGCTCAACTGCGCCGGGCGGGCGAGGCCCGCGCACTTCGACGAGATCCCGGAGGGGCAGGTCGAGGAGACGCTGCGGCTGAACTTCCTCGGCACCTGGTACACCGTGCGCGCGCTCCTCGAACCCCTCGTGGCACGCCGGGGCATCGTCGTCAACACCGCGTCGCTCGCGGGGCTGACCGGTGTTTTCGGCTACACCGACTACTGCGCCTCGAAGTTCGCCGTGGTGGGCTTCTCCGAGGCGCTTCGCCGGGAGCTCGGGCCCCGGGGCGTGCGGGTCCACGTGCTCTGCCCCCCGGACACCGACACCCCCGGTCTTGCCGAGGAGAACCGGCGCAAGCCCCCGGAGACCGCCGCCATCTCGGCCCGGGCCCGGGTGCTCTCGGCCGACGCGGTGGCCGAGGCGCTGGTGCGCGGCCTCGGCCGTCGGCGCCTGCTCATCGTCCCGGGCTTCGAGGGGCGGCTCGCGGTCCTGGCCCAGCGTCTCGCGCCCGGTCTCGTGGACTGGCTCAGCGATCGGACCGTAGGAGCCCTCCACCGCGGGGGTGGGTAGGGCGGGGATCCGTCACGTCGGGGTGTTAGTCTTCCCGGTACGCCTCGGGAGGGACGCCGTGCTGCTTCACGATTTCCTCGACTACCAGGCTCGTGAACATCCCGACCGCACCTTTTCGGAGCAGGGGGAGAGGCGACTTTCGTACCGCGAAGCGGCGGCGCTCTCGAACCGCCTCGCCCGGGCACTTCTCCGCGCGGGGGTGGGCCACGGGGACCGCTTCGCCTACCTGGCCAAGAACAACCTCGAGTACGCGGTCTTCTTCTTCGCGGCCTCGCGCATCGGTGCCGTCCCCGTGCCGCTGAACTACCGGCTGGCACCGGCCGAGCTCGCCTACGTCGTCTCCGATGCGGGGGCGGAGCTGGTGGTGGCCCGCGGCGAGTACGTGCAGACCATCGAGGGAATCCGGAAGGATCTTCCCCAGGCACGCACCTTCGTGGCGCAGGATGCCCCCGCGCCGCCCGGCTGGGTGGGCCTCGAGGAATTCGCCGGGGTCGAGCAGGCCGCGCCCCCCGAGGCCCGGGTCTCGCCCGACGACGACCTCTACCAGATGTACACCAGCGGCACGACCGGGCGGCCGAAGGGGGCCGTGCTCACCCAGCGTGCCGTCCTCTCGCAGTTCATGCAGCAGTTCGTCTCGGTGGAGGTGCAGCACCGCGACCGCGTGCTCGTGGTGGCCCCCCTCTACCACGCCGCCGCGGCGGTGACGGCCCTCGGGACCTCGCTCGGCGGCGGCACCCTCGTGATCCACGAGGACTTCTCCCCCGGCGAGGTGGTGCGGGCCCTCTCGGAGGATGCGATCTCCCGCACCACGCTCGTGCCCGCGATGATCCAGGCCTGCCTCGCCTTCGTTCCCGATGTCGCCGACCGCTCCTACGACGATCTCCGGCTCATCGTCTACGGGGCTTCGCCCATCGCGGCCGAGACCCTGCGCCGGGCGATGGAGGTCTTCCGCTGCGACTTCGCGCAGGGCTACGGCATGACCGAGACCACGGCCCAGCTCACCCTCCTGACGCCGGAGGACCACCGGCGGGCGCTGCGGGAGCGTCCGGAGCTGCTCCTCTCCGCGGGCCGGCCGCTCCCGGCGACGGAGATCCGCATCGTGGACGCCGAGGGGAGGGAGGTGCCGCGCGGGGGGATCGGGGAGGTCGTGGCCCGAGGACCCCAGCTCATGCGGGCCTACTGGAACCTTCCCGAGGCGACGGAGGAGGCCCTGCGCGGAGGGTGGCTGCACACCGGAGACGCCGGGCGGATGGACGCCGAGGGCTACATCACCCTCGAGGACCGGATCAAGGACATGATCGTCTCCGGGGGCGAGAACATCTACCCCCGGGAGGTCGAGAACGTCCTCTTCGAGCACCCCGCGGTGGCCGACGTGGCCGTGATCGGCGTGCCGGACGAGCGCTGGGGGGAGACGGTCAAGGCGATCGTCGTGCTCCGGCCCGGTGCGCAGGCCACGGAGGAGGAGATCGTCGAGTTCTCTCGCGGCCGCCTGGCGGGGTACAAGCGACCGCGTTCGGTGGACTTCGTGGAATCGCTCCCGCGCAACCCGAGCGGCAAGGTGCTGAAGAAGGTGCTGCGGGAGAAGTACTGGGCCGGGCGCGAGCGCCGGGTCTCCTGAAGGCCGCTCAGGGCGCGGCGGGAAGGAGGCCGAAGAGGCGGGCGAGGGCGCGGTGGTACGCCTCGAGCCACGTGCGGCTCGCCTCCGCCAGACCCCGTTCGAGCTCCCACAGCCAGAACTGGCGCCACGCCTCCTCGCGGAATGCCGCATAGGCGCGCCGGCGGGCCTCGTCGCCGGGGAGCCCGAGGCCGAGGGCGCGGTCGCCGTGGAGGAAGACCATCTCGGGTTCCGGCCCCGCGGAAAGGCAGTGCACGTGGCGGACCGCGCCCGAGGCGGGGTCCAGGTGGGCGGCCGCCCCCACCAGCGACCCGGCCTCGATCAGGCACGCGTCGCTCGGGAAGATCACCACCGCCTCGTCCCCCGCCTCCCCGACGAGCAGCGGCTCCGCCAGGATCTCGAAGCCGCCGCGCCGGGCGTAGGCCTGTTCCACCGCGAAGGCCTCGCTCCCGGCGGCTCGGCGGGCGAGCTCCCGCTCGGCCTCGGACGGCGCGGGCAGCCCCGGATCCCGCTCCGGCACCCCGGCCGGGAGCCACGGCGTGCCGCCGACTCCCTCGTAGGACGGGTTGCCCCAGCGGCACGCCGAGCAGCGCTCGCAGAAGTAGAGCCGTACCAGGGAGAACGCGTAGCGCTCGCGCCACCGCGCGGCGGCCCTGTCCGGATCCTCGCGGGCCGCCTCCTCCCGGAAGGCGGCCCAGATGGCTCGCTTGTGCTCGAGCAGGCGCAGGGTGGCCCGGTCGCCGTTCTCTCCCTCCTGCGCCTTGGGCCGGGCCATGGGCCCGCCGAGGTGCCGGAGGAGGGGGTTGGTGCCGGGGCCGGCGTGCACCGGGTGGGCGTAGAGCGTCCGGCCGGAGGAGAGATCGTGCAGCAGCACGGCGGCGACCACCTGCCCGAGCCCGAGGCCATCCGGGCCGCCCCGCACCGGAAAGAAGACGCGGAGGCGCTGATCCGGGAGGACCTTGGTGAGCAACGGGGTGGGGTCGAGCTCGGCGCCGACCCGGGCGAGCGCAGCGCGGAGGGCGGACACGGGCGGGCTCGCGTAGGCGGCCCGCAGGTGCCGCGCCAGCTCGGAGCCCGGGTCGGGCGGGATCTGCACGGCGGCCTCGTGCCACCGCATCGGGCCGGGCGGCCGCTCCGCTCCGGCTTCCGGCGGTGCCGGTGGGAGCGGCGGGGGGGTCCCGGACTCCCGGGCGGGGAGCTTCCCACCCGCGCCCCCCAGCGCCCGGGCCACCCGCTCTCGCGCCTGCAGCTCCCGCGTGGCCAGGCGGGCGTCGGTGGCCAGCTCCGCGGCGGCTGCGGCGAGCTCGCGGGCCCGAGCCCCGGCGAGGACCCGGTCCGCGAAGCCGAACAGGCAGTGCTCCTCCTTGTCGGCGTGACGCCGAAGGAAGGTGGTGTAGGCGTCTGCCTGCCGCAGCAGCTCCGGAAGGGCGGCGTCGCCCGCGTCGCGGTAGGCGTCGAAGGCCGCCCGGAAGGCCTCGAGGAGTCCCGCACCGAAGCCGTGCTCGGCCTCCACCATCGCCGGGGGGCCGCCGGCGGGATCCACGCCAGCCGCCTCGAGGCTGCCGAGGAGCAGCTCCTCCCGGGCGTGGTGCGCGCCGTGCTCGAAGTCCCGGAAGAACACGAGGCAGGCGGCCACGGCCTCCGCCGCGAGCTTCTCGCCGCGGGCGGCGCGGGCGAGGCGGTCCTCGAGCCCGGCCACGACCCGCCGGATGAGCCGGTGGTCTTCCCGGAGGGCCGCGGTTGCGGCCGGCGCCTCGCCGGGTCCGGGGGCGTCCGGGTGGGCTTCGGCGTGCATCCGGTCCTCCCTTCCGGCCGGCCACGCCCGCCCCGCGTCCCGGCCGGCCCCGAGGAGGAGTAGAAAGGCCGCCTCTCGGAATCATGAAGCCGCTCCTCGGTGCGCCCCGGTGGTCCCGACCCCATTTCGGATGGCCTACGTTTCCCGCGCCCGGCCCGAGGGGGCTCCCGGGCCGGTGGCCAGGGCCGCGCCGCGGGCGCGGGAGGTGGGAGGAAGAGGAGGAAGAACATGGCTGGCTTCTGCGAGGACCGGATCTGCATCGTGACCGGTGCCGGGCGCGGCATCGGCGCCGAGCACGCCAAGATGCTCGCCGCCCACGGGGCCCGGGTGGTGGTCAACGATCTCGGCGGCGCCCGCGATGGGAGTGGCGCATCCACCAGGCCGGCCCAACAGGTGGTCGACGAGATCCGGGCCGCCGGCGGGGAGGCGGTCGCCAACACCGACGACGTCTCCGATTGGAAGGGCGCGCAGAACCTGATCCAGCAGGCCCTCGACACCTATGGCGGCCTCGACGTGCTCGTGAACAACGCCGGCATCCTCCGCGACCGGATGCTCGTGAACATGAGCGAGGAGGAGTGGGATGCGGTGATCCGGGTGCACCTCAAGGGCACCTTCGCGCCCTCCCGCTTCGCCGCCGCCTACTTCCGGGAGCAGGCCAAGGCGGGGCAGCCCCGCGACGCCCGGATCATCAACACGACCTCCGTGTCCGGGATCTACGGAAATCCCGGACAGACCAACTACGGCACGGCCAAGGCGGGGATCGCGGCGTTCACCATCATCGCGGCGCGCGAGCTGCGGCGCTATGGCGTCACCGTCAACGCCATCGCCCCCGGCGCGCTGACCCGCATGACCGAGGATCTCGGCATGGGCCAGGCCGGCCCCGAGGATCGCGAGCGCATGCACCCCCGGTGGATCGCACCGATCTGCACCTGGCTGGCCAGCCGCGAGTCCTCCGACGTGACCGGCCGGGTCTTCGAGGCCTCCGGGCGCCTGCTCGCCGTGGCCGAGGGCTGGCACCGCGGCCCCATCCACGATCCGGTGGACGATCCGACCCGTCTCGGACCGGTGGTGCGAGAGCTGGTCTCGCGCGCCCGGAAGAACGCCGGCATGGACGGACACGACCTGGACTGATCGCCGGCCGGCGGCTGGAGGAAGGCTCAGCGGCGGGGCGCGGTCCCGTGGGTCTGGCGGCGAGCGCCTCGGCCCGCAACGCGAGCTCGGTGGCGCGGAGGCAGCGCTCCACCGGCGGAGCCTCCGAGCTGCCGGTGGCGACGTCGCGCAGGAGCAGCTCCCCGAAGCGCACCGGGGTCCCGGCGGCCTCGATCCGCCGGACCCCCTGCCGGTCCACGAGGATCAGGTGGTCCGAGCCCGGCGCGCCGCCCGGATCGACCGTCTTGCGGACCTCGAGGGTGCCCTCCGTTCCGGTGAGGAGCCGGCGCACGCCGCCCCAGGTCGGCAGCCCCTCCGGCGTGAGCCAGTCGACCCGGACGTAGGCGCTTCCGGAACCCACCCGGAGCGCGACCTCGCGGAGGTCCTCGAAGCCCGGGTGCGCCGGGTGCGCGTGGTTGGAGACCCGGGCCAGGGTGATCTCGGCCGACGCCTCGCCGAAGAGCGCGAGGACCTGCTCCATTGCGTGGGAGGCGAGGTCGGCGAGGATGCCCCCCGGAGCGCTCGCGGTCGTAGAACCAGGCGGGCCGCGGCCCGGGGCCGACCCGGTGCGGACCGAGCGCGATCACGTGCACGAGCTCGCCGAGCCGGCCGTCGCGGACCAGCGCCTCGGCGCGGAGCGGGGAGGGGCTCGCGATGTGCTCGGAGAAGAACACCCACTACCGGCGCCCCGTGTCCCCCGCCGCGGCGCGGATCCGATCGACCTCCGCCAGCCGGATTGCGCCGGGCTTGTCCATCAGCACGTCCCTGCCGGCGCGAAGCACCCGCACCGCCACGTGGGCCCGTTCCGGGGGCGGCGGGGCCCCCACGACCAGGGCGATGGCCGGGTCGGCGAGGATCTCCTCCAGACCCGGCAGCCGGGGTACCCCGGGCCGCAGGCGGCCGAGAACCTCGGAGAGGTCGCCGGGTCCCCGCGGCCGGGGACCCAGCCGGCCAGGACGCCGCCGGCGGCTTCGAGCAGCGCGACCTGGGCGAGCACGTGCGGGTGCGCGAGCCCGACCACGCCGAAGCGGACCGCGCTTTCAGCGCCCACGGGAGGTCCCCGTCACAGCTCCGCGCAACAGACGCGCCAGGAGTTCCGCTCCGGCGAGGGCGGGGTCGGCGCCGCCCCGCGGCTCGGCGCGGGCCACGCCGGACCGGCGGGGAGCACCGGCCGCGTGCGGCCCGGCGGCCGGGATCCCGGCTCACTCGGTTCCGTAGCGCTCGTTCAGCTCTTCTTCGCTCAGGATGACGTCGATCTTCCTGGCGAAGAATCCGCCCTCGTTCTCGGGATCGGGAATCCAGTACACGAGCACGCGCTTGCCGGGCGGAATGTCCTTGAGCTCGGCCTTCTTCCCGTTGATCGCCACCGAGGTCCGCTTGAGCACGGATCCCTCGGGCACCACCCGGAAGGTCACCTCCTTGCCGGGCTTGAGGAGCTTGCGGTTCGGCCCCTTGCCCTTCTTGCGGATCTTCAGGGTGACGGTCTTGGCCTCGGCGTCGTAGGAGAGGAAGTCGGCCTCGTTGGAAGTGCTCTTGGCCCGCTTGGCGGCGAGCGCCTCTTCCCCGAGGGAGACCGCCCCCACGGCCAGGGCGGTCAGCACGACAACCATGCGAAACGACAGTCGATTCACGGATGCTTTCCTCCCGGACCGGATCCTCGGCCGGCCCCCGCAGGTGGTAGCCTACCGTCTCTCGGACGTGCCCGAAACGCCGGGCATTCGATCCGGACGGGCGCCCCCCGACCCCCGTCGCGGCGATCCGGGGCCATCGACCGGGCCCGGGCGGGCTCGCGACGGGGCCGGCTCAGCCGGTCCGGCTCTCTCCCCCGAGTCCGAGGGTCTCCCGGGCGAACTCGGCCGCCCGGGCGTAGTCGGCCTTGCCGTTGGGCGCGCGGAACATCTTCGCGGTGGCGACGATGCGCTTCGGCGTCTTGTAGCCGGCGAGGCGGTCCCGCACGTGGCGGCGGAGTGCGTCCTCGTCGAGGGCGCGTCCCGGGGCGAGCTCGACCACCGCCGTCACGGCCTGGCCGAAGGTCGGGTCGGGCACGCCGACCACGAGGGCATCCTCGACGTCGGGGTGGGTCTTCAGGACCTCCTCGACCTCCTCCGGATACACCTTTTCGCCGGCGGTGTTGATGCACACCGACCCGCGCCCGAGCAGGGTGAGGGTCCCGTCCTCCTCGACCGTGCACCAGTCGCCCGGGATCGAGTAGCGGACCCCGTCGATGACGGGGAAGGTCCGGGCGGTCTTCTCCGGGTCCTTGTAGTAGCCGAGGGGAATCGGACCGGAGCGCGCGATGAAGCCCCGCTCCCCGCTGCCGGGCCGGACCTCCCGGTGGTCCTCCGTGAACACCCGGCAGTTCTCGCCGATCCGGAACCGGGCCGTCCGGGTCTCCCCGGCGGCGGTCATCACCGAGGTGCCGAAGCCGATGGCCTCGGAGGAGCCGAACATGTCGGCGAGGACGAGGTGGGGCGCATGGCGCAGCAGGCCCTTCTTCACCTCCAGGCTCCACATCACCCCGGAGGACACGATGAGCCGCAGGGAGGAGAGGTCGAAGCGCCCCGGGTTCTCGTCGAGGGCGCGCAGCATGGGGCGGGCGAAGGCGTCGCCCACGATCACCACCGAGCTCACCCGGTGGCGCTCGACGGTCTCGAAGAGCTCGATCGCATCGAAGCGCGGGGAGGAGAGGGTCACGATCGTTCCCCCGCTACTGAGCGTGCCGATCGCGGTGAAAAGGCCCGTTCCGTGCATCAGCGGGCACGCGGGCACCTGCCGGTTGGCGTCGGGAAACGCCGCACAGCGCGCGAGGTGTTCTTCGGGGGTGGCCGGGGCCTCTCCGGCGTTCGGGGGCGCGTTGCGGCCGGCGCCAAGGGCCCCCCAGAGGTCCTCCTGGCGCCACATCACCCCCTTGGGCATGCCGGTCGTGCCCCCGGTGTAGACGAAGAGCAGGTCGTCCGGCGACCGTTCGATCCCGACCGGCGAGCCATCGCCGGTGGTGCAGAGGGCCTCCAGGGATTCGCCGAGCTCCGGCGTGCCACCCGCCTGGATCCAGTGCTCGACCTTGGGGAGGCGCGGCCGGATCCGCTCGACGTGCGGGGCGAACTCTGCGCCGAAGACGGCGAAGCGGGCATCGGAGTTGTCGAGGATGTAGGCGAGCTCGTCGTCCTGGTAGCGGTAGTTGACGTTCACGTGCACGAGCCGCGCCTTGAAGCAGGCGGCCAGCGTCTCCAGATAGGCGGGCCCGTTGCGCAGGTAGAAGGCGACCTTGTCGCCCGGCCGGGCGCCGCGGGCGAGCAGGGCCCGGGCCAGCCGGTTGCTGCGGCGCCCGAACTCGCCCCACTCCGTGACGCGGTCGCCGTGGATGAGCGCCGGCCGGTCGGCCGGCAGCCGTGCTTCGAGGCCGTCGAGCAGATCGCCGAAGTTCCAGGGCATGGGCTCCCGCTCCCGCAGCCCGGAGGTCCGGGCGGCGGGCAGCATACCAGAGGCGGCCCGCCCCGCGGCGGGGGGATCAGTCCCGGGCGGCCTCGACGGCGGGGGGCGGCCAGCCCTGCCGGAGGGCCGCCCACTCGCGCACCCGGTCCGGAGTCCCGAGGAGCGCCCGGTCCACCTCCACCCGCTTGAACCAGAGGTGGAGGTCGCAGGCATCCGTGAAGCCGATCCCGCCGTGGACCTCGGTGGCCGTGCGCACGATGAAGCGGCCGACCTCGCCGAGATGGGCCTTGGCGTGCGCGGCGAGCAGCGGGGCCTCCTCGGGCAGCGCGTCCACGGCATGGGCCGCGTGCCAGACCAGCGCCCGGGCCGGCTCGAGCTCCGCCGCCATCTCCGCGCAGAGGTGTTTGACCGCCTGGAAGGAGGCGATCGCCCGGCCGAACTGTTCCCGCTGCCCGGCGTAGGCCACCGACATCTCGAGCGCGCGCTCGCAGGCCCCGAGCATGTCCGCGGCGAGCACCGCGAAGCCGGCGAGGAGCATCCGGTCGAGGGCGCGCTGCGCCGCGTGGCCGGTGGCGAGGATCTCTCCCGGGCGGGCCCCCTCGAAGAAGAGCTCGGCGAAGCGGCGGCTCCGATCGTGGGTCTCCCGCGGCTCCACCCGGAGGCCGGTGGCGTCGGGGGCGACGAGCACCACGGCGGGGCCCGGAAGGGGAAGCAGGAAGGCGTCGGCTCCCGCGCTGTCGATGGCGAACAGGGCCCGGCCGTGCAGCGCCCCACCCCGCAGCTCCACGCCGCGACCCCGGCGGCGGAGCAGGCACTCCTCGGCCGCCACCGAGATCCGGGCCTCGCCGGCGGCGAGGCGCGGGAGCCAGGCGGCCCGCAGCTCCGGACCTGCGGCCTCCTGGAGCAGGACGGGAGCGAGGACGGCGTTCGCGAGGAAGGGCGCCGGCACGGCGCCGTAGGCGAGCACTTCGGCGGCGACCGCGGCGTCGAGCACGGCGAGCCCGCTCCCGCCGTGCTCCTCGGGGATCAGGATCCCGGCCACACCGAGCTCGGCCAGCTCCCGCCAGATGCCGGGATCCGGCTCGGCCCCCTCCATCGCCTTGCGCGCCCGGGCCACCGGGAGGCTCTCGTCGAGGTAGCGGTGCAGGTTCTCCTGGAGCAGCTTCTGTTCGTCCGAGAGGCCGAAGTGCATCAGCGCCCGCCTCCGCCCCGCGGCTCCCGGGGCATCCCGAGCCCCCGCTCGGAGATGATGTTCTTCTGGATCTGCGCGGTCCCGCCCCCGATGATGAGGCCGAGGGAGAAGAAGTACGTGAAGGGCCACCGGCCATCCGCCTCCTCCTCCGGCAGGCCCCGCGGCATCATCCCGCGCTCGCCGAGGACATCCACGCCGAGGGCCGCGATCTGGTGGGCGAGCTCGCAGCCCACGAGTTTCTGCACCAGCCCGGCGACGCCGGGGCTCTCCTTCCGCATCCGGCAGGAGAGCATCCGCATGCCATGGGCCTTCTGGGCGAGCACCCGCCCCTGGAGGCGCAACAGCCGGTCGCGGTAGATCGGGTGGCGGATCGCGGGAATGCCGTCGAGGGTCTCGCGCTCCATGAGCCGCCTCAGGCGCTCGAAGCCGGCCTCGATCTGCCCGCTGGCGGAGAGGAAGTTGCGCTCGTGGGCGAGGGTGGCGTTGGCCACCTGCCATCCCTGTCCGCGCCGGCCCACGAGGTTTTCCATCGGCACGTGGACCCGATCCAAGAAGACCTCGTTGAACTCGGCGTGGCCGGTCATGGTCCGCAGCGGCCGGACCTCGATCCCCGGCGCGTCCATGGGGATCAGCAGGTAGGAGAGGCCTGCGTGCCGCGGAGCCTCGGGCTCGGTGCGCACCAGGGCGAACATCATGTGGGCCTGGTGGGCGCCGGTGGTCCAGATCTTCTGGCCCGTCACCAGGAAGGCATCGCCCGCGTCTTCGCCGCGGGTCGAGACGCTCGCGAGGTCGCTGCCCGCACCGGGTTCGCTGTATCCCTGGCACCAGATCATCTCCCCCCGGATGGTGGGCGGGATGTAGCGGCGCTTCTGCTTCTCGGTGCCGAACTCGAGCAGGGTGGGCACGAGCATGTCCGGCCCCTGCCCGCCGATGCCGCGGGAGACCCCGGCGCGGCTGAACTCCTCGTCGATGATGGCGAGCGCGAGGGGGTCGGGCTCGGCACCGTATCCGCCGTACTCGCGGGGGACGGTCCGGGCCGCGTAGCCGTGCTCGATCAGCGTGCGCTGCCAGGCGATCCGGCGCGGCTCGGGCATGCCCCCGGCGACGCCGAGCCCGGCGGGCGGGGCCTCGGAGGCGTGCTCCGCGAGAAAACGGCGCACCTCCTGTCGGAGCGCCTCGTGCTCGGGGCTGAGTCGCAGATCCATGGGGCCCTCCAGCGGAAGAGCCCCGGCAGGGTGCGAAAAAGTCGCCCCGCGGGCCACCCGGGGCCCGGCGGCGCCCCGGCAGCGGCCGCCCGGCGCGGGCCCGGGGCACCCCGGAGCCCGGAGACCTCGGGCGACCCGGGGATGCCGCCGGGCCGGCGGCCGCGCCCCGATGCGGGCCCGGCCTCAGTGCTGGGTGCGGCCCTTCCCGGAGCGGGCGGCATTCCGCTCACCGAGCAGGAAGCGGCGGAAGAGGGTCTTCGAGCGGCCCGAAAGCCCGGCCCGCTCGAGGTCCGGGAAATGCTTGCGGGCCCGCTCGCGGAGCCCGGCCTCCTCGATGGCGCGGTCCACCTCCTCCTCGCTCAGGAAGTCGAGCGCCTGCACGAAGCCGTTGAATGTGAACTGGTGGGCCATGCGGTTGCGCCACGACTGGGAGTAGGCGTCGTCCTTGCCGTAGTAGTGGTCGAGGATGTCGAAGGCCGGTTTCAGGTAGCCCTCGATGTTCACCTGGACCTTGCACCGCGAGACACAGCGGTTGTCGACGATGTCACCACAGGAGACCACCTCGGTGATGCGGTGGTCGTAGCACTTGAGCCAGTCGTCCGCGGCCGCCGTGGCCGCGGTCAGCAGCAGGGCCGCCCCGCCGAGGCCAAGGGCCAGGGCGCCGGGTCGGGTCGATCGGCGAAGCCTCATCCGGAATCCCCCATGAGCCGGTGGCCCCCCTCTCCGGGGCCGCCAGTCCGCCACCGGCCGCGACACCATAGGCCACGGCCACGGGCGCGCACGTTCGGGGGATGCATCGGCACGCGCCGGTCCGGTGCGGGTGATCCCCGTCACCCCGTCCCGTCCGAATCCCCGCCGCCGATGCCGGTCTTCACGGGGCGCTCCCGGTCCGCGGGCCCGGGCCGGCCGAGCCTCGCCTGCGCCTCGTCGACCCGCCTCCGGATCTCGCGGAGCAGGCGCGCGGCCCACGAGAACTCCAGGGCCAGGATCGCGAGGCCGAGCGGGATCACCACCATCGCGGGGCCCGGCAGCACGAGCATGAGCACGCCCGTGAGGAGCACCAGGCCGCCCGTCACCCCCACCACGACCCGGCGCACGAATCGCCAGGAGTGGGAGCCATGGCCGAGCTGGCGGATCCACTCGAGGAGGCGACCGATGCGCTCCGGCGGGGGCATCGGCAGCAGGGTACCCGGGCCGCGGCGCGGATGCGGAGCGGGTATCCTTCGCGGCGGCGCCGGTCCGCGCCCGGCCGGAATCGGGCAACGCGGGGCCCGTTCGCTGCCGCGGGCGGGCGAGGGGGTGTGATGGAGCCTTCGCTTCGCGACCGCAAACTGCTGCGCGAGCGGGCCTGGATCGACGGGCGCTTCGTCGACGCCGATGACGGCGGCCGCTTCGCGGTCCGCAATCCCGCCACCGGCGACACCATCGCCACGGTTCCCGCCTGCGGCGCGGCCGAGACCCGGCGAGCCATCGAGGCCGCGGCCGAAGCGTTCCCGGGCTGGGCGAATCGCACCGCGGCCGAGCGGGCCTCGCGGCTGCGGGACTTCCACGCCGCGGTGTGCGAGAGCCGGGAGGACCTCGCGCGCATCCTCACGGCCGAGCAGGGCAAGCCCCTCGAGGAGGCGCGGGCGGAGGTCGCCTACGGGGCCGCCTTCCTCCTCTACTACGCCGAGGAGGCGCGCCGCACCCTGGGAGAGACGATCCCGAGCCCCTGGCCCGGGAGCACTGCGCTCGTCACCCGCGAGCCGGTGGGCGTGGTCGCCGCCATCACGCCGTGGAACTTCCCCTCCGCGATGATCCTGCGAAAGGTGGCGCCGGCCCTCGCCGCGGGCTGCCCGGTGGTGCTCAAGCCGGCGGAGCAGACGCCGCTTTCCGCCCTCGCCCTGGCGGAGCTCGCCCGGCGGGCGGGCCTCGGCGGCGCGCTGCTGCAGGTGGTCACCGGTCCCCCGGAGCCGATCGGCGCCGAGCTTTCGGCCCACCCCGCGGTGCGGAAGCTCTCCTTTACGGGGTCGACGGACGTGGGGCGCAGGCTTCTCGCGGCGTGCGCGCCCACCATCAAGCGGGTCTCGCTGGAGCTCGGTGGCCACGCCCCCTTCCTGGTCTTCGACGACGCAGATCTCCCCCGTGCCCTCGAGGGGGCGATGGCGGCCAAGTTCCGCAATGCCGGCCAGACCTGTGTGTGCCCGAACCGCTTCCTGGTCCAGGAGACGCTCGCGGAACGCTTCGCCGAGGAGCTCGCGGCCCGGGCCCGGCGGCTCCGGGTGGGGCCGGGCACCGAGGAGGGGGTTCAGATCGGGCCGCTCATCGACGAGGCAGGTCTCGCGAAGGTCGAGGCACACGTGGCCGACGCCGTCGAGAAGGGCGCGCAGCTCCTCTGTGGCGGCGCGCGCCACGCCCTCGGCGGAACCTTCTACCAGCCGACGGTCCTTCTCGGCGCGACCCGCGAGATGCGCCTCGCCCGGGAGGAGACCTTCGGGCCCGTGGCGCCGGTCTTCCGCTTCCGGGACGAGGACGAGGCGGTGGCCCTGGCCAACGACACCGAGTACGGGCTGGCCGCCTACCTGTACACGCGGGATCTCGGGCGGGCCTTCCGGGTCTC